>CBDUNQ010000020.1:0-12484 GCA_965368625.1 uncultured Gammaproteobacteria bacterium | reverse complement strand
CGAGCCTCCTGGTAAACCGGGATCAGGAGGCAAGCAGGCGATTACTTGCAGAAACCTGAATCCCCTCTATACAATCTGCTCATGAGGAAACGGCCGGGGTTATTATTCAACTCACTAGGGATGTCGGTGCTATTGGCACTGAGCCTGCTCGTATCCCAATGGGCCATACAAATCCATCAGCAAGACCTGCATGCCCATGATTCCGGGGCCGTCTGTGAAGCCTGCCTGGCATGGCATCAATCGGTGCCACTTCCAGTGCTTGCTTCGATTCCCGTTTATACCCCGCTGTCCATAGGGCTTTTATCTGAACATCCATCGTCCACACCCTGGACACCTCCTCTGTTTCATCATTCGCCGCGAGGCCCTCCGGTCTAACTCTCCAATAAAAAACCGTAATGTGAATCACCCCCCAATGGACAGATGCTGTCAGCCGCTTGCCAGGGGGCACTGGAGAGTGAACATGAATCGTATAATTGTTTTGCCGGCCTTGCTTTGGGCAATGCTGGTTTCAAACCCATGCCTGGCATCCGAGGAAGTGGATGTCTTGCGCCATGAATTGAATACACTACGTATTGAATACGAAGCGCGCCTGAAAAAGCTGGAAGAGCGGTTGCAACAGGCCGAAGCGGCTTCCCGCGAGTCGAAGACCCCCGAACAGGAGCCGGCACGGTCTGCGGCCGCCGCCCCGGTGGGCGACAGCCGTGGTGGCGTGGCCGTCAATGCCTTCAATCCAGCCATCTCAGCCGTAGTTCAAGGGAAAGTAGCGAGCCAATCACTTTCTTCGGAGAGCGCGGTGATGCCGGGTTTTCCCCAGGGCGGGGAAGCCGGATCAGTACAGGAGGGCTTTTCGCTGGATGAAACCGAGATCACGCTTTCGGCCAATGTGGATCCCCGTTTCTATGGTGAAATCACTCTGGGATTTCACGAAGATGAAGGTGATACCGAAGTAGATATTGAAGAAGCCTTTTTTGATACCACAAGCCTTCCCCATGGTCTGGCCTTACGAGGTGGGCGGTTTTATTCCAATCTGGGATATCTCAACCGGTTTCACACCCACGCGTGGTCATTCAGTGATGCCCCTTTGGTTCATGAAGCCTTTCTGGGTGGACAATACAAGGACGATGGGGTGCGCCTGAGCTGGCTGGCGCCCACCGATCTCTATGTCAATCTGGGTATGGAACTTCTGCAGGGGAGTCATTATCCGGGCGCTGGCTCCGATGCGGATCTTGGGGATAGTCGCACTCTATTCATGCACCTTGGTGGGGATCTGGGCGTGAGCCACAGCTGGCGGTTGGGATTGTCCGGGTCGTGGCAGGATCCGGAAGGGCGCGCAAGTAACGGCCATGCCCATGAAGATTCAGCGGAAGGCAGCCGTTTCAGTGGGCGTTCCGATTTGCTGGTCGCCGACCTTGTTTGGAAATGGGCCCCCCAGGGAAACTTTCGCCAGCGTAATTTCACCTTTGTCAGTGAATACTTTCAACGGAAAGAAAACGGGGATGTACAATTTTCCGAAGCGGGTGATGTGGCGGATCTATTCTATCAGGGCAAGCAATGGGGCTGGTATGCTCAGGGGGTCTATCAATTCATGCCTCATTGGCGTGTGGGTCTTCGTTATGATCAACTTCATGCGGATAATCACTTGATGGTAGTCGCTGATGGCGGTCTGGATGCGGATGAAGTTTTGGAGGAGTCTGGATATCTGAGTGCCGATTACAAGCCGCAACGCTGGAGTCTGATGGCGGATTATTCACCCAGTGAGTTCAGCCGGATACGGCTGCAGTATAACCGGGATGAACGTCGCCTTCAGGGCGTGGATCACCAATGGTTGCTGCAGTTCATCATGAGTCTGGGCGCCCATGGGGCGCACGAATTCTGAGGGCTGCCGGAATGAGAATCCTATGGTGTTTACTGGGGCTACTCCTGGCCGGCGAATCTGCTCATGCGGCCAAAGTACAGGTGTTTAGCTGTGAGCCGGAATGGGCAGCCCTTGCGCGGCAGGTGGGTGGTGAGCGTGTGGAAGTCTATAGCGCCACAACCGCCCAGCAGGATGTCCACTATATTCAGGCCCGTCCCAGCCTGATTTCCCGGTTGCGCAAGGCGCAATTGCTGGTGTGTACCGGGGCCGGGTTGGAGTCGGCCTGGTTGCCGGTGTTGCAACGCCGCGCCAATAATCCTGCCATTCTGGACCAGGAACGCGGTTATCTGGAAATGGCGGATCATATGGAATTGCGGGAGCGCCCTGTCAGCATTGATCGCTCACAAGGGGATGTGCACCCCGAAGGGAATCCGCATTTTCATCTGGATCCGAGAAACCTGCTCATTGCGGCCAGGGTGTTATCGCAACGACTCACCCGGCTGGATCCAGCCGGTGCGGAAGCGTATCAGCAAGCCTATATGGATTTTTCCACAGAATGGCAACAGGCCCTTGATCGTTGGCACGAGCAGGCGGCGACCTTGCGTGGGATGAAGGTGGTTGCGCACCACCTCGATTGGAATTACCTCATGGATTGGTTGGGCATGGATGTGCTTGCCACACTGGAGCCCAAGCCGGGTCTTGCCCCCAGTAGTCAATACCTCAGCGAATTGGTGAATACCCTGCAGCAATCCCCTCCAGCCTGTATTCTCCGTACAGTATACCAGTCACATCGCCCCGCCCAGTGGCTGGCTGCACGAGTGCATAACCCAGTGGTGGAGTTGCCGCATACGGTAACGGAAGATGAAGTGCCTGAATTGAGTGCCTTGTTCGATGAAATACTGCAGCGACTGCAGGAACAGTGCCGCTGATGTGGAATGTGGATGCAAGCATTATCGGGCCCGCCCTGCTGGCAGGCGTGTTGGTACTGGCAAGCCATGTGCCCCTGGGGCGTCAGGTGATTGCCCGTGGCATTATCTTTCTGGACCTTGCCATTGCGCAGATTGCGGGCCTCGGTGTTCTACTGGTGCAATTGAATCACTGGGAAAATACGCTGCAACACTGGTTGGCTTATGGTGCAGCCGTATTCGCGGCTTTACTATTATATGCCTGCGAGCGCCACTGGCCTGAAATTCAGGAAGCCATTATTGGCGTGTCCTTCATACTGGCGGCTACCGCAGGCATGTTGCTGGTGGCGGGAAACCCTCAAGGGGGGGAGCATGTACATTCCCTGCTGAATGGCCAGATTCTCTGGGTGGAATATTCACAGCTCTATCCCATTGCCGCACTCTATAGTGGCTTGCTATTGCTATGGTGGCTTTTCGCGAAACGGGCAGGGGGATGGTTATTCTATTTAATCTTTGCAATCGCCATTACCGCATCGGTGCAGCTGGTGGGTGTCTATCTGGTTTTTGCCAGTCTGATTATTCCCGCACTGGCTGTCCGCGCTATGGGACCCGCGGGATTACCATGGGCATACGTATCGGGTGTCTGTGGGTATACGCTGGGCCTGGTGATTTCCTCTCAATGGGATCTTCCTGCCGGCCCCGTGATTGTCTGGTCCCTGGCCGGGACGGCCTTGCTTGTTCGTGTGCTGCGGCATTGGTAAGTGTCTGGGTTGACTACTCTACCGGGCATGGCCACGCGCCACGTCCGTTTGTATCCAGGAGTACGTAACAAGCGATATTCCCACGCAAGAGAAGTGTGATGTATTGCTGAATTCGATAACGAAATCCCGCCCTGTTTTAGTGCGCAATCATCCCTCGTCCGATACCTAAATGGCCATGTCGGTGCATCTATATCGGGCAGCATCTCATGAACAACAAGATCATAATCGACTGTTATTCCTGTATTTTTATTTTGTCGTACATAAAAATTCCATTTTGGCATGGTGTGTGCACTGAGTGACACAGGTGAAGATACCTTACGTGGAGAGTGAGCGGTGCGTGTACTACTGGTGGATGACCGCCATGAGCGAATCTGCCATTTACAGGAAACCCTGGAATCGGACGGGCATGTAATTACGGGGAATCTTTCCGTGGAAGCGGATCTGGTGAACGCGATACGCGGTCAACAACCCGATGTGATCGTGATTGATCTGCTGAATCTGTCTGCAGCCGGATTGGAAGGTATCGCGAGGATCAACCGGGAAAGCCCGTATCCCATTGTGATGTTCACGGCGGATGGCAGTAGCAAGAGTATTCAAAAAGCGGTGGCAGCCGGAATTTCAGCCTATGTGGTAGATGGCTTTAATGAACAGCGCATCACGCTTATTCTTGAAATTGCCGTAGCGCGCTTCCGCAAGCTGCGTGGACTGGAGGTGGAGCTGGAAAAAACCCGGCAAAGCCTCAACGACCGTAAACTCATTGACCGGGCCAAGGGCTTGCTGATGCACAAGCGAGGTATGAATGAAGATACAGCCTACAAGGCACTGCGCACCATGGCAATGGAGAGCAACCAGCGTATAGCCGAGGTGGCGAAGCAACTGATCGCGGCAGCCAAAATACTGGGTTAAGCCGTTTCTATTGCCTCCTGTAATCAAAGGGCACAGGGTTCACCTGCTTTAATATGCAGTGAGTATCAGGAGCCCATGTAAATACAGATAGTCTGCACTCAATGGCGAGTGCATATTGATAAATTGATCAGATAATGCTGTCTGATCACGGACAAAGGCGTCCATTTTCTGCTGAGTGTTCTCTGCAGAAAATGGGCGTTTTTTTTGGTAGATAAAATGTCAGCAACAGCGGAACAAATAGGCGACCCCGGTCAACATCGGTACCCGGAAACGAGACCACTGGTAGTGGTGGGTACCGGGCCCGTAGGTATGAGGCTGGTTGGCGAGCTCCTTGAACGAAACGCCAGGAGGCCCATTATCCTATATGGCGGTGAACCCTGGGAACCCTATAACCGTGTCCGGCTTTCGTCACTGTTGAGTGGTGATGTCTCCCTCGATTCCATACAAAACCCACTATCCATGGATCGTGTGGAGACGGTAATACAACGTCACAATTGTCCTATTGTCCGCATAGATCGTGACAATCGGCAGGTTATAGACGCCCTCGGCTACGTTCAAGCTTATTCGGAATTGGTGCTGGCCACCGGTTCCTCTCCACATATACCCATTATTCCGGGTGTCAATAAGAAAGGCGTGTTCACCTTCCGTGATCTGAATGATACCCGTGAATTGATGGCCAGGAGAATACGCAGTCGCAGGACTGTGGTTCTGGGTGGTGGTCTACTGGGCCTGGAAGCTGCGCGTGGACTGCAGTATGCCAACACGGAAGTCCTGGTGATAGACCATTCAAATACCCTGATGGCGCGTCAATTAGACGAGGAAGCCGCGGAAATATTACGTGAAGAAGTACTGGCCATGGGGATTCAGGTACTGCTCAATACCGGCATTCAGGAAGTCCTTGGTGGAAGCGAAATTGAAGGGGTGCGACTACGTAATGGAAGAACCATTGCCTGCGATACTCTGGTGCTTGCCACAGGGATCAAGCCCAATATTCAGTTGGCCTTGGCCGCCGGAATCTCTGTTGGACGTGGTATTCGGGTGGATGACCAGCTTCGAACCAGTGACCCTCATGTTTATGCAGTGGGTGAATGTGCTGAGCACAAAGGGAACATCTATGGGTTGGTAGTTCCTGGTTTGGAGCAGGCAGCCGTCCTTGCCCATAACCTCACAGGAGGAGAAGGAAACTATCAGGGCTCTCTGAATGCTTCGCGGCTCAAGGTGCTGGGTAAAACAGTGATCAGTATCGGTCGTACCGGTCTTGATGAGCCACAGAGCCAGCTACAGTGGAAAATCCATAGTGACCCGAGCCGCAAGCTCTATCGAAAACTATTACTTGATCGCGGGCAGCTTGTGGGAGCCATGGCCATTGGTGAATGGCCGGAAATCAACCGTATTCAGGAAGCGGTCACCCGCAGGCAAAGAATCTGGCCCTGGCAATGGAGTGGATTTATTTCCACGGGTACACTCTGGTCAGAAACCCAAAGAGATAACGTGGCACAGTGGCCGGTCAAAGCCACTGTGTGCCAATGTACCGGGGTAACGCGTGGCACCTTGACGCAGGCGAAGAATAATGGATGTGGCAGTATTGCCGATCTCGCACGCTGTACCGGCGCATCTACCGTCTGCGGTTCATGTAAGCCCTTGTTACAGGATTTACTCGGAAGCGATCAGGCACCGGTTGCGGAAAAAGGCAGTCGTTACCTGCAATGGGCTGCTATGTTGGGAATCCTGCTATCACTGGCGTTTTTGTTGTTGCCTAATCTTCCTTATTCCAGATCAGTGCAGTCATCTTTTTCCTGGGATTTTCTCTGGCGAGACAGCCTGTTTAAACAGATCAGCGGTTATACCCTGCTTGCGCTCGGTGTGCTTATCAGCCTGATCAGTCTTCGCAAACGGGTGAGCCGTGTTCGCTGGGGTGAGTATTCCAGCTGGCGGGTCATTCATGTGGTGCTGGGCGTATTGACTGCAATCATTCTGCTGGCACATACCGGTCTTCGACTGGGCAATAATCTGAATTTCTCACTGATGCTGGGTTTTGTGATGCTGATGCTGATGGGTTCCATTGCCAGTGGCGGCATCGGGCTGCAGCACCGCGTCAATGCTTCATGGGCAAGGCGAATTCAGGAACTTTCCAAAAAGTCACATCTTTATCTCCTCTGGCCTATTCCATCATTGCTTGGTTTTCATGTGCTTAAAACCTACTGGTTTTGATGAAGATGACAAATGCAGAGGGTAAAAAACTGCGTAAGCAGTGGCTGGTGTGGGTACTTCTTAGTCTATTGCTGAGTGCTTGGTTGGCCTATTTGATGTTGAGTGGTGATAACAAGGAATTATTCATGCCCGGACCCGTAAGCTCCGGCCACCACCAGATTGGTGTGGCATGTGAAGCCTGTCATACGGATCCACTGGGTGGTGGTGAAGTGATTCTGCAGGCCTGCATCGATTGTCATGGTGAGGACAGGAAAAAGCCAGATGATTCGCACCCGGTGGAAAAGTTTCTTGATCCCAGAAATGCAGATCGCCTGGAAAATATCGATGCCACGAACTGTATCACTTGTCATACGGAACATAGGCCTGAAATCACTATGAAGGATGGGCTTACACAAGCTATCGATCTCTGTTTTCATTGCCATGCCGATGTGGCGGAGAACCGTCCAAGTCACAAGGGAATGGAATTCACGAGTTGTAAAGACTCGGGATGCCATAACTACCATAACAATCGTGCCCTCTATACAGAGTTTCTGTTAAAGCACCAGGGGGAAGAAGACCTGCTTGAAAATCGTCTGCTACCCAAGCGTGCATTGTTCGAAGCCCTGGAGGAAATTATGGAATATCCCCATGAGCGATATCCACTGCAGGCCCTTGCTTACGATGACATGGATGCCCCGAAAACGTTAAATACAACTCCGAAGATATATGCTGACTGGATGGCGTCTGCTCATGCCGGATCCGGTGTCAACTGCAGTGCCTGTCACAGCTTGCAAGAAAACAACGATTCCACCGTTGTCTGGAGTGATGAGGCTGGAGATGAGCGCTGTACAGCGTGTCACTCAGTGGAGCAAGAGCGTTTTGAAAAAGGTAAGCATGGCATGCGACTTGCTGTGGGATTGACGGCCATGACGCCATCAATGGCTCGACTTCCAATGAAAGAAGAGGCGGGACATGTGTCGCTTGGCTGTAATAGCTGTCATTCGGCTCATGCTTATGACAGCGGAGAAGCCTCTGTAGAAGCCTGTCTTGCCTGCCATGATGATGAACACAGCCGTAATTACAGAAATTCGGCACATTATTCTCTCTGGGAACAGGAACAACAGGGATCACTGCCGAAAGGCTCTGGTGTGTCATGTGCAAGCTGCCACATGCCCAGGGTTGATTTTGATGTAAGCGAATGGGTCAGCCGAACCATGGTTGATCACAACCAGAGTGCCAATTTGTCCCCTAATTCGAAAATGCTTCGCAGTAGCTGTCTTCATTGTCACGGCCTGCAATTCAGCCTTGATTCCCTGGCAGATGTGGATTTGATCACCCGTAATTTTACCGGGAAACCCAGTATTCATGTGAAGAGTATTGGCCTGGCCATTGAAGATCAGCGGCGTGCTGAGCAAGAACGTGCACAGGCACAGGAATAAATATTTTTTTGTAAAACAGAGGAGAAAAACCATGAGTACAGTACGTAAAACCATTATCGCAGCGGGTATCGCCAGCAGTCTTGGGGTTGTGGGTGTGGCGCTGGCCACGGATGCCGGATCGGTTCCATCCATTACACCCAAGGCCATGGCTGACGCACTTCACCTGGTAATGGATTCGGATCGAACGGTTTACACCAAGAAAATTGTCAATCGGCTGGTGAAAAAGGAAAAGGTGATAAAAGCCAGTGAACACTTTGATGATGATAAGGCATTGGTCCTGCCTGCGCAGATGTTTCGCTTTGGGTCAGAACTGGTAGCGGAACGAGCCAAAGATAAACCGGATGTGAATTTCAGCTATTCCCTGCAATCCATGTGGCCGATCAACAAGCAAAATGCACCAAAGACCGATGTGGAAAAAGCCGGATTGAAATTTGTTGCAGAGAATAAAGGGGAAAATTATTACGCCGAAGAAATGCTGGGTGGAAAGAAATACTTTACAGCCGTCTATGCCGATACCGGCGTAGCTCCGGTATGTGTTTCCTGTCATAACGATCATAAGGACACCCCGAAACGTGATTTCAAGCTGGGTGATGTAATGGGAGGCGTTGTGATACGTATCCCATTAGAGGGGTGATCCGTGAATAAGGCAGGATTTATACTCATTGTCCCTATGTTATTTTTTGTAGCTTTTCCATCCTGGGCGGAAAAGCCGGAATATCGCATCTTCGACTCGGAGCAGCTGCGTAAGGGTAGGGTGATCTGGATGGGTACCTGTGAAAACTGTCATGGCTATGGAGTTGCCGATGCCCCGATTCCAATGAAACCCGGGCATTGGAAAGAAAGGGTGACCAAACCGAAAAGTGTTTTGTATGACCATGCGATAAACGGCTATTTCGGGCCGGATGACAGCTATATGCCAGAACGTGGCGGAAATCCGTCATTGAGTGACGATGAAGTAATGCTTGCTGTGGATTATATGGTGAGGCTTGCGGAATTTTATATTGCATCAGAGGAGAAATGAAATGACACCGGAACAGGCGGTAATGGTAAAAGAAAGCTGGGCAAAGGTTATGCCCATAGCAGATAAGGCGGCGGAATTATTTTATGGGCGTTTATTTGAAATGGATCCTGCGCTCAAGCCGCTTTTCAAGGGTGAGATGAAAGAGCAGGGCGCGAAGCTCATGAAAATGATCAATACCGCAGTCAATGGGCTTGATCGGCTCGAAGAAATCGTTCCAGCGGTTGAAGCGCTTGGAAAAAGGCATGTGGCCTACGGGGTTGCGGATAAGGATTACGATACCGTGGGCGCGGCTCTGCTCTGGACCCTGGAACAGGGACTCGGGGACGCCTTTACCCCGGAGGTAAAAGAGTCCTGGGCGACTGTATATGGTGTGTTGGCTGGAACCATGAAAAAGTCTGCAGCAGAAGTGGCAGCGTAAACTTTGTGCAAGTACACAGTCGTTACCTTGGCAAGTATCTTTGATGCTGTCATGGGGTTTCACGGACGATTATTTATATTTTTTTTTGCACCGGACATTCATTGGAATACTGCCGCGAGTGATCACTTTACGAACAGGAAAAGTAATTATGAATTGCAAAAATACGCAATCTGTAACCCACAATCACCCTGTTAACGGGGTAAAAACCGGCCTTTGGGTTCCGCCTGTCATGCTGCTGGGCTGTATGGCGTTTTATACAGGACCGATGTATGCCGCAGGCAGTATTACTGAAGCACTGACTTCCGGGTCTGCCACTGTCAATATTCGGGCACGCTATGAGAATCATGACCAGGACGGTGTGGCGAATACCGGTGAAGCCCTTACGGTGCGCACCCGTCTCGGATATGGTACCGGTGAATTCAATGGATTCAGTGTTTATGGTGAATTTGAAGATGTCACCGTCATCGGCGATGAAGACTACAACAGTGCTGTTAATGGAAATACCGCTTATGCCGTCATAGCGGATCCTGAAGATACGGAAGTGAATCAGGCGTATATCGGCTTCAGTGGCTTGCCGGATACCATGGTGAAATACGGCTTACAGCGCATCATCTACGATAATGCCCGTTTCGTCGGTAATGTGGGTTGGCGCCAGAATGAGCAAACCTATAAGGCATTTTCCCTGAGCAATAGCCATTGGGATAATACCAGTCTCAGTTATGCCAATCTCAGTCAGATTCATACCATCACCGGTGGTGAAACCGATGTTGATGCGCATTTACTCAATGCCAGTTACAGTGGGCTCACCTTTGGGAAAGTGACTGCCTATGGCTATTTCGTGGAGTTTCCGGACATGCCTACCTCCACCCGGACACTTGGCCTACGTATGGATGGTGCGCAGGATCTGGAGTCGGGAGTGAAACTGTTATACACGGTGGAATACGCCAAACAGTCTGACTATAAGGATGGTGATAGTGCCATCGATGCCGATTATACCTTCCTTGAGTTAGGCGCCAATGTAAGTGGCATAATCGCCAAGGTGGGCTATGAAGTATTGGGTGCCGATGATTATTCAGGATTTGAAACTCCGCTCGCAACCAAGCATGCCTTCAATGGCTGGGCGGATAAATTTCTGAATACGCCCACTGATGGCCTTGAAGACCTGTATTTCCTTGCCACCACAAAGTTGGGTGGGGTGAAATTACTGGCGGTCTATCATGATTATTCTGCAGATAAAGGTGGAGCTGACTATGGCGATGAATGGGGTTTGCTGGCGGTAAAGAAGTTCGGCAAACACTATGATCTTGGGTTCAAATACGCAAGCTATGATGCTGATACCCATAGCGTGGATTCGGACAAGCTCTGGTTATGGGGCACCATTAGTTTTTAATATTTTCTGAGTACTTACCCCGACAAAGCCCGCACCATGTGTGGGCTTTGTCATATGTGTCTGCCGAAGATTGAGGCATTTTTGCCCATTTGGAGGGATAAGTCGCTTCTTCTTGGTGCATAAAATTTCAGCTCTTATAAATCAGTCCGATAAAATATAATAAATACAATAATATATAGTTATGGCACGAAGGCTGCATTAATTCTTCGCAATATTGGCGGCAATGATGCCAGGCCAAATGCTAATTCAATGCGCTGACCAATGGTGGTTGGCGAGCGGACAACGGCGTCCATGCGTACAGGCAACGGTCTGTGCGGATGGACGCCGTTTCTTTTTACCAGCGGAGTAACCAATGAACGATTTGCAGTCTCATATCAGTCAACAGAAAGCGAAAGGCCTGAAAGCGGGCGCCAGGGCGCTGGGAGCATCCATCCTGATGCAGGGATTGGTGCTGAGCGGGTCTTTTTCCACTGCCATGGCAGTGGAAAATCCTGAAAAAGAAGACCTTAAATTTGGATTCATCAAGTTGACGGACATGGCACCACTGGCCATTGCCTATGAAAAAGGTTATTTCGAAGATGAAGGCCTCTATGTAACCCTGGAACCTCAGGCCAACTGGAAAGTGTTACTGGACCGGGTTATTGATGGTGAACTGGATGGAGCGCATATGCTGGCTGGTCAGCCACTGGGGGCAACGATTGGTTTTGGTACACAGTCACACATTATCACTGCATTTTCCATGGATTTGAATGGCAATGGCATCACCGTATCCAATGATATCTGGAAACAGATGAAGGAATATGTACCTCATGAAAATGGCAAGCCCGTACACCCCATCAAGGCGGATTATCTCAAGCCTGTAGTGGAAAAATTCAAGGATGAAGGGAAGCCGTTCAAGATGGGAATGGTGTTTCCCGTTTCCACACATAACTACGAGCTGCGTTATTGGCTGGCGGCTGGGGGCATACATCCGGGTTTTTATGCGCCGCACAAGGGCGATACCTCTGGCACGCTAAAGGCCGATGCCTTGTTGTCGGTGACACCTCCGCCGCAGATGCCGGCCACCATGGAAGCCGGCACGATTTACGGATATTGCGTGGGTGAACCCTGGAACCAGCAAGCGGTATTCAAGGGAATTGGTGTACCGGTTATCACTGATTATGAAATCTGGAAAGATAACCCTGAAAAGGTATTCGGTGTATCCAAATCCTGGGCCGAAGAAAATCCCAATACGCATAAGGGTGTGATCAAGGCCATGATTCGGGCGGCCAAGTGGCTTGATGAAAATGATAATGCCAATCGCCCGGAAGCAGTGAAAATTCTCTCCAGGTCTGAGTATGTGGGTGCGGATTATGACGTCATTGCAAACTCCATGACTGGTACCTTTGAATACGAAAAGGGCGACAAGCGTGAAGTTCCCGACTTCAATGTATTCTTCCGATACAACGCCACCTATCCCTATTACTCCGATGCCATCTGGTATCTGACACAGATGCGGCGCTGGGGTCAGATCGCGGACGCCAAACCCGATAGCTGGTACATGGATATCGCCAAGAAGGTATATCGCCCCGACCTCTATGCTGAAGCAGCGAAGGAGCT
>CBDUNQ010000019.1:0-12602 GCA_965368625.1 uncultured Gammaproteobacteria bacterium | reverse complement strand
AGTTCCAGGTGATAACCCAAACCCGTGGGCAGAAAATGGCCACTGACACCAGCCAGTCTGGCTGGTGTCAGTGGCTTCAGTTGATCCAATACACGTTCCCGAACCTGTGTGCTTCCGGGGCCTTCGGCGAGAAACACCAGTTCCCGTAATGTGCCATCCCTGTCTTTAAAGCGTAGCCGTACCTGATCACTCCCGGCATCGCGGGCGAGTCCGGGATGATGATAAACCAGTTGTTCATCACGAATGCGTAACAGGGCATAGAGATATTGTTCGCGCACCCCCAGCAACAGGTCAAAGGCGAACTGTGATTCTCTTGCTGAAGCGCTGCCAGGGGAGACCATTGGAGAGGAATAGCCAATGGCCTTGTGCTGTAAAGGCCGCCAGTCATCTTCATAGCCATCCAGTTGCATGGCCCGGTTCAGGGGGAAGGCATACAGGAAATCATCGCTTGCGGCATCCCGTGGCGTATCAGTGCCTTCCTCGAAAAGATCACTGCGTTCATGTAATACCGTGGCAATGGCCTGGGCGGTGAGTGCCTGCGCGCTTTCCTGTCCACTCAGGAGGAAGCTGCGCATTTCCTCCACATACCGATAACCCAGCCAGGGCAGGGCCAATAACACCAGACTGAGCAACAATAATTGCTGGCGCAGACGCAGCCCGCGTTTGCCGGCCTTCATGCACGGCTCCATCGGTATCCAAAACCATAGACATTCTGAATGCAGTCGAAATCCGCATCCAGTTCGCGGAATTTGCGGCGTAAGTGACGTATGTGGGTATTGATGGTGTTGTTTTCCACCACTCCCTGGCGCGTGGCACATGCCAGCTGGTCATAACTGGCTCCCCGTTCCTGCATGCGATTCACCATTTCCAGTAGCAGATTGAATTCGGTGTAGGTAAGGGAGAGCGGCTGATCCTGCCACCATGCGCTATAGCGTTCTTCATGGATACGCAGGGGGCCGATGTCGCGTAGTGGCATGCCGGGTTCCTGGGTTTGCCGGTCTCGAATGCGCAGCAGGGAACGGATGCGCTCCACCAGAAATTGCAGGGATACGGGTTTGGTCTGGTAATCCCAGGCCCCCAGGCGCAAACCGGAAATCCGGTCGATTTCATCGGCGCGGCTGGTGAGAAAGATAATGGGCAGATCCGGACACCGGGCCAGCAGCGTACGGCACAGGGTGAAGCCGCCATCCATTTCTTCACCGAGCATGATATCCAGGATGGCAAGGTCAGCTCCGCATTGAGGGATCCCCGTTTCCGCTTCCCGGCGGGAAGACCAGCATTGCACCTTGAATCCCTGCCGCTGCAGGGCATCCTGATAGTTGCGGGATTGGTCCGGGTCGTCTTCAACAATGGCGATGGTATGGCTCATGGCGGGCTGTTTTCCGGGAAATGTCGGTTACGCAGGCATTGCTTGCTGTCGGTCATGGAATGGATCATGCCGTGCCATTGTACCCAAGCCAATAGGCTGGCCCCCACTTCTCCATGATTTCTCCATTATTTCTCCCTGGCTTCACAAAGCTTTTTCGCGCCACCTGGGGCTCAATGGATTCCGTAGTGACTGCTCGGCGCGGAAAAGAATTTCACCTCCTGAAGGATTTCTGCCAGGGATGGCGGCGCTGGCCCAATAGCAAATGCGAGGAATGCCTATGTCTGATCCTATCAACTCACAATCATCGTACCCACGGCAGGCACGCTTGCCCGCGGCTTGTTTTATTCCCATTGGCGATGGGCAAACCTATCCCCAGGGAGAGCCCGGTGAATGGGTATTGGTTCCCTATCAGGTGGGCATGCCCTGCCTTCACGCGGCTACACAGTCGAATGTGGGGGAGCCTCATGAAGGTAAATAGACATTATCACCGCTGTCGGGTGTTGTATTGGCGCAGTGGTTTTGTCCGCTTGCTGGCAGGAGTACTGCTTGGCTTGACGGGTCTGCAGGCACAAGCTCAGCTTGCTTCTCTCAGCACGAAACGGGTGTCTTTGTCCCACCCTGTGGAATCGGGGAGTGGCACTCTCTGGGTGCAGGATGAACAGGGTGGGCGGCCACTCACCCGTCTGGAAACCCGGGTGGATATTCAGGTGACTGGATTGCTGGCCCGAACCCGGGTGCAGCAGACCTTCCGCAATACGGGTAACACCTGGGCCGAGGCCATTTATGTATTTCCCCTGCCGGAAAATGCCGCCGTGGATCGTTTGCGCATGCAAGTGGGGTTACGGGTTATCGAAGGGCAGATCAAGGAGCGTCAGGCGGCCCAATCCCTGTACAAGAAGGCACGTGACGAAGGGCGACGGGCTTCACTGGTGGAGCAGGAGCGCCCCAATCTCTTCACCACTTCCGTGGCCAATCTCGGACCAGGTGAAGAAATACAGGTGAAGATCGAATATCAGCAGACACTGCGCTATGTGGATGGTGAATTCCGCCTGCGGTTTCCTCTGGTGGTGGGGCCACGCTATATACCCGCTGGACCGCAAGCGGAAATGGGCGGACTACCCGGTCATGCCGTGGCCGATGCGGCGCGTATCACGCCACCGGTACGAAGCCCGGAGGAAGGCCTGGGAAATCCGGTGAGCATTCGTGTGGAATTACATGCCGGTTTCGCTCTGCAACAGGTGCGCAGTACCCATCATGAAATTCACACCACTTCATTGAATCCACAGAGTGTGGTGGTGAATCTTGCGGCGTCTTCAGTACCGGCAGACCGTGATTTTGAACTCCTATGGACTCCGCAACCGCAGCAGGCGCCGGCCGCCGCCTGGTTTCGGCAAACCCATGAGCCAATGGAATATGGTCTGTTACTGTTGATGCCACCACGGGGGGAGGATGTCGCACTGGATGCACCGCCCAGAGAGTTGATCTTTGTGCTGGATACCTCGGGATCCATGCATGGTGACTCCATTGTGCAGGCACGGCAGGCACTGCAATTGGCATTGCAGCGCCTGCGTCCGGTTGATCGCTTCAATGTGGTGTATTTCAATCAGAAAAGTCATGCCCTGTTTGATGTGCCACAAGCGGCGACCCCGGATATCGTGAGCCAGGCGCGGCAGGTGGTGGCAAACCTGGTGGCGGAGGGAGGCACGGAAATGCTGCCGGCCATTCGTCTCGCTCTGGCCACCGCCAAAGATTCATCGGTGGAATCGCATTTACGTCAAGTGGTGTTTCTCACCGATGGTAGTGTGGGAAATGAAGCCGAATTGTTTGCGGCAATTCAGGCGAATCTGGGTAATAGCCGCTTGTTTACCATTGGGATCGGTTCCGCGCCCAATAGCCATTTCATGGTCAAGGCCGCCGAGTATGGGCGCGGCACCTATACCTATATCGGCGATACGCGCCAGGTGGCGGAACGCATGCAGAAGCTGTTTCGCAAACTGGAACAGACGGCATTGACCCGGGTACAGATTCACTGGCCAGCGGACACGGAAGTGGAAATGTTCCCGCAACGGATTCCCGATCTGTATCAGGGAGAACCCATGATGCTGGTCTTTCGCAGTCCTGCCATACCCAGTAGCCTGACGGTGAGTGGGTATTACGGAACGCAGCCCTGGCAAAGTGAGATTCCCCTGCCGCAAGATAATGCCGAAAGCAGTATCGCCCCGGAATGGGCGCGTCGCCGCATCGCTTCTCTCACCACCCGGCAGCGGGAAGCGGGTAGTGACCGTGAGCGGGAGACGCTGCGACAGGAAATGGTGCAGACGGCCCTGGAACATCACCTGGTGAGTCCATACACCAGTCTGGTGGCGGTGGAAACCACACCAGTACGCCCCCTTGAGGCAGGGCTTCAGTCCGAAGCGGTGAAAACCAACCTGCCCAAGGGCTGGCATCACCAGGCCGTGTTCGGTACCCCCGCCACCGCTACTCCGGCGAGCCTGCAGATGCTGATGGCCCTGTTGCTCATGGGTCTCAGTCTGGGCTTTTTTTACCTGGGGAAGCCGCGCAATGAGTAAGCTGCAATACCGGGCAAGCCGCAGCACCGACGGGGCAGGCCCCATGCGGCGCTGGGCCTGGATAGTACCCGCGCTGGCTGCCTTGTGGGCACTGGGTTCCGCTGGCTGGATACATGCCAAGGCGGAACTGGCTCAATGGCTGTTGCAACATGCCTGGGAGCAGACCCTGGCCGGCCGGGAAGCAGTGCGCCCCTGGCCCTGGGCCGATACCTGGCCGGTGGCGCGCCTGCATTTACCCGGTGGGGTGGCTCCCCTGCTGGTGTTGCAGGGGGACAGTGGCCGTACCCTGGCCTTTGGCCCGGGCATGGCCGCCGGCAGTATCGTCTGGGGTAGCATGCTCATCAGCGGGCATCGGGATACCCATTTTGCCGGTTTGCAGCATGTGCGTGATGGTGATGTGCTGGTATTGGAAACCCCAGAGGAAACCCTGTACTACCGCGTGGCACAGCGGATGGTGATGGATAGTCGCCATACCCGCATCGTGCAACAGCAGGATCACAGGCAATTACTGTTATTGACCTGCTATCCATTTCATGACGTGATGCCGGGTGGACCGTTGCGCTTTCTGGTGCAGGCAGAGGTCATCCAGGATCCGTCTCCATCGGAGACCTGAAAGCAGCGGACCACTATTTGCCTGCGTCACCATAATGCACTTCAAGTACCGTATATTCCTGCTTTCCCAATGGTGTATTCACGCTCACTTCATCATCCATGGTTTTCTTGAGTAGTGCACGGGCCATGGGGGAATCAAGACTGATATAGCCTTTTTGCGGGTCGAATTCATCGGCCCCCACAATGCGGTACACCACCGTCTTGCCCGCCGGGTCTTCCAGGTGTACCCAGGCACCAAAGAAGATGCGTTCCGGGTCCGAAGGGATACTGTGGACTATCTGCAAATTGGGCAGGCGTTTTTGCAGATAGCGAATACGCCGGTCCAACTCCCGTAATTCTTTTTTGCGGTAGATGTATTCGGCATTTTCGGAGCGATCGCCTTCTGCGGCGGCGGCGGAGAGGGCCTTGGTGACTTCAGCCCGACGTACCCACAGGTCCTTGGATTCCTGCTGCAGACGCGCAAAACCCTCGGGGGTGATGTGGGGGGAAGAGGTTGGTGGTGCCGGTCGCCAGCGTCCCATGAATGACTCGCGTATACTTGTCTGCAGGTAAGGGCTGTTTTCTACCCTTTGCAGACTAATGCGTCAATAGCACGAGATACCCGTCACATGGGAGCCGGGCGATGGAATCGGAGTTACAATGCTGGAAATGCGGAGCCCCGCTGGTGGAGGTTCCACTACCCTTGAGCCGCTTGGCGGAATGTGCGACATGCCGCACGGATCTGCATGTCTGCCGCATGTGCCGCTGGTATGATACCCGGGTGGCCAAGCAGTGCCGTGAACCCATTGCGGAAGCGGTGCAAGACAAGCAACGGGCCAATTTCTGTGACTATTTCGAAGCTCGCCCCCAGGCCCACGTGTCTGCCGATGATGGGCCTGGCGAAGCGGCTCGCAGTGAACTGGAAGCCTTGTTCGGTATGGCTTCAGCGCAATCCGCCGGTGTGTCATCGGAGTCAAACTCTGCTGCCGAGCGGGCGCGGAGTGAACTGGAAAAGCTGTTTGGCAAGGAGACTGACAAGTAAACTGGCAAGTAAGCTGGCAAGTAAACCGGGCTTGATGGATTCCACCGATGGAATCCATGGCGGTTTTTATCAATAATTACCACACAGCTGTTATTGATCTTGAGGATAATTGGCTGTCAGTCCCTTGACCCTCTGGCTGGCCTCTGACAGAGTCTGGGCAGTGCAAAACCAACAACAGGGTATGTGAAACAGGAACTGCATGAATGGATACCGCAAAACTTTATGAACAACTGATCAGCAGTGCCGGTGAAGATATCAAGCGCGATGGCTTGCTGAAAACCCCGGAGCGCGCCTCCAAGGCCTTTGCCTTTTTGACCCAGGGCTATCATCAATCCCTGGAAGAGGTACTCAATGGCGCGGTATTCGATTCCGATAATGATGAAATGGTCATCGTCAAGGATATTGAATTGTATTCCATGTGCGAACATCATCTTCTGCCCTTTGTGGGTAAGGCCCATGTGGCCTATATTCCCCAGGGTAAGGTGATCGGTCTGTCCAAGATCGCCCGTATTACCGATATGTTTGCCCGCCGTCTGCAGATTCAGGAACAGTTGACCAAGCAGATTGCCGATGCCGTGATGGAAGTGACCAATGCCGCCGGTGTGGGTGTAGTTATCGAGGCACAGCATTTCTGTATGATGATGCGCGGCGTGCAGAAACAGAATTCCTCGACGGTTTCCTCCATGATGCTGGGTTCCTTTCGGGAAAATCACCGTACCCGCCATGAATTCCTGCAGTTGATATCCAATAACTAGGGCCTGTCAACACGAATCGGATGGCCGCTGTTGCGCCTGAAAAAGCGCCAAGCCAGGCGCGAGGAGAGAAGTTTGGTGATTCCAAATGAACGACGAGCAACGCCGGGTGGGGTTTTTTCAGGCGCAACCCGAAGGGCTGGGCCGCTTTTCCCACCCAGCGGCGTTATCATTCACTCATGTAGAGCGGCTACACGTCGCTCGCTCTGCCTTGCTGGGCGAAAAAAGCGACCCAGCAGCATCCCCCCGATTCGTGTTAACAGACCCTAGGACTTTCCGTGAAGACAGTTACCGTTCGAATCAAAAATCTGCGCTTACGCACCTACATCGGTTTCAACCCGGAAGAGACGGAAAAAAAGCAGGATGTGGTGATCAATGTGTTATTCCGCTACCTGGCCCCGGAGGGTATACGCGATGACAATATCGATGCGGCGGTGAATTATAAAACCATCACCAAGAAAGTGATCCGCTTCGTGGAATCCAATAATTTTCTCCTGTTGGAAAAACTCACCCAGGATGTGCTGGATCTGGTGCTGGCCTGTGAAGGTGTCAGCAGTGCACAGGTGCAGATCGACAAGCCCCACGCGCTGCGTTTTGCCGATTCGGTGTCGGTGGAAATGGAGGGTGAAGGGCAGGGAATCTCTTGAATTCACCGCCATCGTATGGAGATACCGGCATTCGCCGGTATGACGTGGTATATGATGATCGCCCCGACCCGAATGAGTGAGGTATTGAAAAAATTCATGTCATTGCGAGCGAAGCGCGGCAATCTCCGTGGTGTGGCAGTGAGGTATGAAAGTCTATAGTTTCGGTGCCACTGCAATGAAATTGTTCACTGCGCGACCGGGGCGTAGCGTAGGAAGTATGCATCGCCGGTTCCTGCAAGTGCAGAGTGGAAAGTACAACCTTCTATCGCAGTTACCTGTTTCTATTATTACACCAATCCATCGCCTTCGGTGATCAATCCTGTGGCACCTTCCCATTATCGCTTGATGATCCCGGTAGGTCAGATTTTCCAGGAGCGGAAAACTTTTTCTTCAGGGTCTTTTCCAGTACTCGGGCCACGGCGGCAAAGCCAAATCCGGCGGTGACAAAGCTGGCCGAACCATAGCCAAAATGGCAATCCAGGTGTACGCCATGAATACCGGGCTTTTCCGGGCCAACACTTCCATCTTCCCGCGGGTACATCTGCTGCTGCCCGGAAAACACACATTCCACGCCAAAGCTGCGTTTGGTATTGCTGCTGAACTGGAAATCGCTGCGTAGTTTCGCGCGTACCTTGGCGGCCAGGGGATCATTATAGGTACGGCTCAGGTCCTTGATCTGGATCTGCGTGGGGTCGGTAAGGCCGCCCGCACCCCCGGTGGTAATCACCGGAATCCGGTTGCGTTTGCAGGTGTAGATGAGCGTGGCCTTGAACTGGATGCTGTCGATGGCGTCGATGACATAATCATAGCTCTGTTCCGGCGCGAGCAATTCACGATAATTTTCCCTGGTCAGGAAATCGTCGATGCAGTGGCAATGGCAGGCGGGGTTGATGGCGGCGATGCGCTTGGCCATGGCGTGAATCTTTTTGGCACCCAGCGTGCCGTCCAGGGCATGGATCTGGCGGTTTACATTACTGATGCAGATGGTGTCGTGGTCGATCAGGGTGATGTGCCCCACGCCACTGCGCGCCAGGGCTTCCGCGGCCCAGGAACCCACCCCGCCGATGCCGACCACCGCCACATGCATGGCCTGAATCACCGGTACCGCAGCACGGCCATAGAGGCGCTCGATGCCGGCGAAGCGTTGTGCATAATCGTCTACAGTCATGGATGTCTGGGTATAAAGTAGCGGGATACGGGAGTATAGCGCATGGGCATGTGGCCCAGGCAAGATGAATGGCAGTGGCCTGAGTAAATCAATGAATCTGCGGTTCCCTGAGTGCCGCTGATTTCACAGTCGGTATTTTCCGCGCTACGCGTGTTCCTCATTCCGCTGGATTCCTGCCGGCAAACCTGTCCAGGGCCTTTGGCTTGTATACCTGGGCGCTACAGGCGAAAATGAGCCATTCACGCGGTACGTGTTACCGTCCAGTATGGCTGACAGGGTTCATGCATGGTCCAACATCACAGTAGTGCAAATCGCGGCAGGTTGGTGGCCTGCCATGAGTGCGATACCCTGCAGCGACTGGCCACCCTGCCACCCGGGCAGGCAGCCCGTTGCGTGTGCTGCAACCGTTTGCTGGCTCGCAATCCCCGTGGCGGCATCCATCGCCCCATTGCCCTTAATGTCACGGCTCTGTGCCTGTGGTTCCTGGCCAATGTATTCCCGTTTCTTACCCTGGAAATTCAGGGGCGGGAGCAGGGGACCACCCTGTCCGGTGCTTCCTGGGCCCTGTATGAAACCGGTATGGGTTGGTTGGCGGCAGTGGTGTTTATCACCACGGTGGTGGGGCCGGCGGTGCTGATTCTCAGTAGCCTGTATGTATTGCTGGGCATGCGGGCCCATCACTGGTATCCCGGCAGTCGCCATGTACTGGTATGGATCAGTCATTTGCGTCCCTGGGCCATGCTTGATGTGTTCATGCTGGGCGTGCTGGTGTCGTTTGTGAAACTGGTGGATATGGCCACCGTGGTCGTGGGGCCGGCCCTGTATGCCTATATTGCCCTGATGCTGGTTTCCGCGGCAGCCATGTCGAGTTTTGAACCGCGCTTGCTGTGGAATCGCATGCAATGTCAGGCATGAATACCTGGCCACGCGCGCGGGAACTGGGCCTGGCATCTTGCCACACCTGTGATTTACTGGTGCGATTGCAGGGGAACCGGCGGCAACATTGTCCGCGTTGCGGCGCTCATGTGCATTCTCGGCGCCCGCACAGCCTGAGTACCACCTGGGCCATGCTGGTGGCTTCCCTGGTATTGTATCTGCCTGCGAACCTGTTACCGGTAATGACCGTGATTTATTTCGGGCAGGGGCAGCCGGACACCATTATCAGTGGGGTGATCCGTTTGATATTGCACGGTAACTGGCCATTGGCGCTTATTGTATTCGTTGCGAGTGTATTGATTCCCCTGTTGAAGATCATGGTGCTGGTATACCTGTTGTTATCCGTGCATCGCCATTCGGTTTACCGTAAACAGGAGCGTACCCGCCTGTATCGGATTACCGAACTGGTAGGCCGCTGGTCCATGGTGGATGTGTTTGTAGTGGCCCTGTTGGTGGCCCTGGTACAGCTGGGCGCCATTGCCAATATCGAGGCCGGCCTGGGGGCCAGCGCCTTTGCGGGTGTGGTGATTCTTACCATGCTCGCTGCCATGAACTTTGATCCACGACTGATCTGGGACCACTAGAGAGAGTTCGGAATACATGGGGTTTGGTGGTTGTTTGGGTTTGCAGTGCCCGGGATTGCGTATCATGGTTGGACGGTTTTGCTTTGCGGCCGCAGGGCAGTAAGCAAGTTGTTATACGCCGCTGCAGCGGTTTGGAAGTGCTCGCGATGACGGATGGTTTACCTTTTATGAAAAGGTTACAGGGTAGGCTGGGAGTGTATGCATGAATTTGCCTGATGGAAACAATGCACTGGATCAGGTGCCCGATGCGGTACTGGAATCCGATGCCCGTGGCTTTCCGGTCATCTGGCTGTTACCTCTGGTGGCGATCCTGGTGGGTGGCTGGCTGTTGTACAAGACCATGGCGGAAAAGGGGCCGGAAGTGGTCATTCAATTCCGCACGGCCGCCGGCATCGAAGAAGGTAAAACCAAAATCAAATACCGGGATGTGGTGGTGGGGCAGGTGCGGACCGTGCGCTTTGCCGATGACCTTTCCCAGGTACTGGTGACGGCGGAAATGGTGCCGGGTATGGAATCCCATCTCACGGAAAGCACGGATTTCTGGGTGGTGCGACCACGCATCGGCGCCGCCGGTGTCAGTGGTCTGGAAACCCTGGTGAGTGGTACCTATGTGGCCATGGACCCCGGTGAAGGCGGCGCATCGCAACGGCGCTTTACCGGCTTGTCCAAGCCCCCCATTATCACCTCGGATCAGAAGGGCACGCGCTTTTATCTGGAAGCGGAAAAACTCGGTTCCCTGACCGTGGGTTCTCCTATTTATTTCCGCGAAATCATTGTCGGTGAAGTGGTGGAGTATCAACTGGCGGACGATCACCAACAAGTGGATATCGGCATTTTTATTCATGCCCCTCACGATCAGTTTGTCCGTGGCAATACCCGCTTCTGGAATGTGGGTGGGGTGGATATTTCCGTGGACTCCACCGGGGTGCAGTTGGAAATGGGATCCCTGGCCACCCTGTTGACCGGTGGTGTGGCATTTGAAACGCCGCTGAGTCTTGCCTATACGGACCCTTCCAGTGAGGATAGCCGTTTCCATCTGTTCGGTACCTATACGGAAAGCCAGGAACGCACCATCACAAAACGCTATCCCTATGTACTCAACTTCAGCGATACGGTGCGCGGCTTGAGTGTGGGGGCCCCGGTGGAATTCCGCGGTATTCGCGTGGGCACCGTTACCGACATCGCGGCACGCATCGATATGGATACTCATGAAATCGTGATTCCCGTGCTCATTGAAATGGAGCCGGAACGGGTATTCAATCAGGAAGATTTGAAAGGCATGAGTGATGATGACCTGGGGCATCAAAACCGGCTCAGTGTGGAGCGCCTGGTAGCGCGGGGGATGCGCGCGCGCCTGCAAACCGGCAACCTGATTACCGGGCAGCTCTATGTAGAGTTGGATATCTTTCCCGATGCCACTTCGGCGCAAGTAAATTACGATGGTTTTTACCCCCAGTTGCCTACGGTACCCCGCCCCTTGTCGGGCATGACCGCCAGCATCAACCGCATCCTGGATCGCCTGGAAGAGGCCCCGGTGGAAGAAATGCTGGATCATCTGGATGAACTCGTGGTATCCGCCAGCAAGTTGCTGCAAACCCTGGACAAGGAAACCCCGGCCCTGGGCGGTGAATTGCGCGCCACCACCCAGGAAGCCCGGGATATGCTGAAGACTGCTACCGAAACCCTGCACTCTCTGCAGGATGTCACAAGCCGCGATGGGGAAATGGGCAATACCCTTTACAATACCCTGGATGAAATGCGCGCCGCGGCACGCTCCATTCGCATTATGTCCGAATACCTGGAACGCCATCCCGAAGCCCTGTTGCAGGGTAAGGGAGGACCGCCGTGAAGGAAGTCCTTATGCTCAGACTGCTGTTGATGATTGCGTTTTCCCTGTTGCTGCAAGCCTGCGTGGGCAAGCCCAGCCAACCGGCGGAATTCTATGTGCTCAGCACACAACCGGCAGTGGAAACCATGGAAACCGGGGGCAAGCCACTGGCCATTGGCCTGGGCCCCCTGTTACTGCCAGATTTGCTGGACCGGCCACAAATCGTTACCCGTACCCATAGCAATCAAGTGGTTCTTTCCGAGTATCACCGCTGGGGTGGAGAGCTGGAACAGGAACTGATGCGGGTATTGGCGCTGAACCTGATGAATCGGCTGGGTACACAACAGATCGCTTTTTACCCCTGGTCCTCGCAATTGCCCCTGGACTTCCAGCTGTCGCTGCGCTTGTTCCGCCTGGAGGGGTCCCCCGGGAGGCAGGCGGAACTGGAAGGTATCTGGCGCCTGCTGGATGGTCGCGGCCGGTGTGAAAAGCAGGTGCAGCATTTTCACTATCTGCAGGAGACCGCGGCATCCGGTTATCCCGGACTGGTGGCGGCCATGAGTCTGGCCGTGGGCCGCCTGAGCGAGGACCTGGCCAGTGCCGTACGCCAGGCACAGCCGGGCTGCCCCCAGGCGCAGTGATAAGAAAGGTAATTTTTCTTCCAGTCTGTTATACTGCCCCGGCGTCGCGATTCGGTCTGTGGCGCCCCTCGCGGTAATCCAGATGGTTTTCCTCGAAACATAATCAACAACATGACCCTGCCTGGACCGATCCAGGGTTCGGGACGCGCCCGGCTTCCATGCGCAAGCGTTGGAGTCGCAGCCCTATCCCCCCTGCACAGGCTGTCTTTGGAGCTAAATCCACGTATGTCGTTTGCTAATCTCGGTCTTATGACCGATCTACTTCGTGCTGTGTCCGATGAGGGCTACAGCGAACCCACACCCATTCAGGCCCAGGCCATCCCCGTGATCCTCGAGGGCCGTGAGAGTGGTACCGCTGGTATGTACCGGACGACGGGCGAGATGCGCACCGGACTGATCGAAGAGGTCCTCGATGCGGGGATCCCTCCCACCAAGCTGGTTTTCGAGGCGCCGCAGAAGGCGCATCAGCTCTAC
>CBDUNQ010000018.1:0-12635 GCA_965368625.1 uncultured Gammaproteobacteria bacterium | reverse complement strand
CCCACGCCAAAGTCATCCAGAGCGAAACTGCAGCCCATTTCGCGCAAATCATTGATCAGAGTGGTGGCATTGGTCAAATTCGAAATTACCGCTGTTTCAGTGATTTCAAAGCACAGTACTTCCGGTGGCACGCCCGTTTGATTGATCATTTCAATCAGGTTTTTCATGAACCGGTCATCGGAAAGTGATTGCCCGGAAAGGTTGATGCTGCATGCGCTTATGGTACGCAATACATGCCGGGGGTCTCTGGCCAGGAGTGCCAGGGTTTCCTCTACAATCCAGCGGTCAATGGATGGCATAAGGGAATAGCGTTCGGCGGCGGGGATGAAGGATCCGGGAGAGATGAGCGAGCCATCGGTGTCGCGCATGCGAACCAGTACTTCACCATGCATTTTCCCTTTTTCGAATTCGTTTTCCTTGATGGGGGAAATCAATTGGAAATAAAGCTCAAAGCGGTTATTTTCCAGTACTTCCTGAATACGCTGTACCCATAGCATCTGGCCTTGCTGTTCCACCAGCGCGCTATCATTGCTTTCATAAATATGAATGCGGTTTCTGCCGGTTTCTTTGGCGACATAGCAGGCTGAGTCGGCGGCACTCAGTATGTGGCTCAGGGATGCGCTATTGGCATCGATGGGAACCAGGCCGATACTGGCGCCAACCCGGAAAGATTTGTCATCCCAGACGAAGCGATACTCCTCAATTCTAACGCGTAGTTTTTCCGCCAGCCGCTCTGCAGCCGATATGGAACAACCGGAAAACAGGATGCCGAATTCATCGCCACCAATACGGGATAGGGTATCGCCTTCCCGCAGTTGTATATGCAGCATTTTGCATAATTGCTTAAGTAATTCATCGCCTGCCACATGTCCGCAGGTATCGTTTACTATTTTGAAATTATCCAAATCCAGATAGCAGAGCGCATAGCGTAAATCCTTGTCGCGCGCATTATCCAGGGCCTGGGATACCCGTTTTTCAAATTCACGCCGGTTGATCAGGCCGGTGAGTGAATCATGGGTGGCATGATAGGTCATCTGTGCCAGGCTTCTAAGCTCGGAGACGTCATGGAAAACCAGTACCACGCCGGAAATCTTACGATTTGAATCATGGATGGGCGAGGCATTGACTTCAATGGAAATGCGCTGATTCATATGCTTATGCAGCAGCAACAAATAGCCGGGCAGCATGGTGGATTTCTTTTCTTCCAGACAGATATCCACAGGGCTTGGCACTTCCTGCAGGGTTTTTTCATCCACAATACGGAATACCTTCGCCAGAGCTTGCCCGTGGGCTTCTTCCAGGTCCCAGCCGGTCCCCTGTTCGGCGACGGAATTCATGTAGTCGATATTGCCATCCATGTTTACCACAATCACACCATCGCCAATGGATCCCAGGGTTACATAGGCTCTTTCCTGAGCGAGGAACAGGGCTTCTTTGGTTAATTTAAGTGCACTGATGTCGCGAAGCGTGGCTTCATAGCCGAGAATCCCACCCACTTCGTTATACCGATAGGAAGAATTTTCCGATACCCATACCATTTCGCCATTCTTTTTCCGCATCTGCACTTCATAATGTTGCAGGCGGCCGAAATTACTTTCCAGGTCTTCATTGTGCTTGCTATGTGCTTCTTCCGAAGCAAACAGCACGGTGGCGGGTTTACCCTTGAGTTCATCGGCGGTATATCCCAGCATGGCCTTGACGGAAGGCGTGACCCAGCGGATCAATCCTTCCGTATTGGTCTGATAGATCATATCCTCCATGCCTTCAAATACGGCCTGCATGCGTTCCTTGGCTTCACGAATGCGTTCTTCTGCGATACGCCGCTGTTGCACTTGAGTAACCAGTTCGGAATTGGTGGATTCCAGCCGTCGTTGCGTGGCTTCATTGGTATCCTGGGCATTGACCAGCTTGCGTATCAGATCTGTATTGTGTGAGCTCAGCCGCAGCGCCTTTTCCAGAATGCCGGAGGATCCTGCGGAAGAATGGTGCATCAAAATCAGCAGTACCAGAGGTATGGCTGCAGACAGTTGCAGAGTCAGCTCCGGACTCATGGCCAGCAGAGCCGCCGTTGGCAGCATGGCTGGTATGGAAAAGAAGGCATAGGCAAAGGGCACTGGCTGGGTCGAGGTAAAGGCCGCCAGTGAAATGCAGATCAGTGCCAGCATGATAAAGGGCAGGGTATGGGTGAGGCCATAGTAAAAGGCAATGACACCCAGGCTGCCCCAGAGGATGCCGGCCACGATGGTATAGCTGCGATACGAGGTTCCCAGAATATCCATCTGGTTGCTGTCGATATTGTCACGCCGGGAATTTACGGCAAGGGAGCGTAAACCGATGGTGGTCAGTGCCAGTACCGACCAGCCACCCAGAACGGCATAGGGCAGGCTTTGCCAGAGAAGAGCACAGAGTAAACCAATGATGCACAAACCCGCATACAGCTCGATACGCATCTGCTCTTGAATGGCATTGAAGTGTTCGCGATGGAATTGCGATTTACTTACCGATTCAGCTTTTGCTGACGGATCAAGGCCATGGTTATGAGTGGGGTTTTTTTCTTCTTTTATGGCGTCTTGGGATCGTGACATGGCACGTTGGCTCCGCTCATTCGGTGGATCAAAAGCAAGTTGACGATGAGGCAATCCTTCGCGCAGTCCAGCCGCAGGGGCGGGTTTTTTATCTCCCGGTGATAACATAGCGGCTGCCTGGTCAGGAACCTTGAAAAACACCCGCAAAGAAGGTCAGGAAGCCATCGGAAAGATTGTTTTTATTTATTGAATATCAGTACGTTATTTGTTTGCAGGGGATGGGTATACGACCGAAGAAGGTTTGGTGGTTTTCGACCTTAGGCGATCCTGTTCACGCCTTTCAGGTCGCGGTTGATGGCGGTAAGTATCTGCTCCAGTTCCGGGTGCAGGTCGGCCAACAGTTGGCTGCGGGTGATGTAATAGGCGGCCCGATCACCATGATAATCGGTGAGGTCGCCGGCTTGCTGAAAATGAATACCAAAGCGCCGCAGGTGGCGGGCGAGGCGTGGTTCCATCATGGCAAAGGCACCCTCAATGCCTTTTTCCAGGCCGATACATGCCGCGGCCAGATACAGCCCCATGGCAATGTGGGGTATATAGCGGGCTTCCTGTAACGAATTGCCATCACAGGTATCGCCAATGGGGTGCAGCTTTTCTCCCTTACGGCGGCGAAAGTAAGCCGGTACCGCGAGGCGGGAAATCTCTCCATAACTGCTATGTTGCGCCCGTAATTCATACATGAAATTGGCATCGAGGCTTTGCCAGCAGTGTTTTTCAAAGGGCAGGCGTTGCGGGTCTTCATGGGTACGCTTGGTGATCAGGCGAACACAGCCGGCAAAACGCCCGGTTTCCCGGTGTCGTAATAAACAGTGTCGAGCCTGTTCATCAAATTCATCGCGTTCGCGCTGATCCGGAAACTTCCGCTTATTCTCATAACCAAGTTCCAGGCAGTATACTTCATAGCGAATTCGGTAGACTTCGTCGCGTAAGTCATCGGTGTCCGCAATAACCACTTCGAAATAGTCATGGAAGGATTTAGTCTGTTTCCCGGAAATGGAGGCAATGGTCATAGAGCGGGGTTTCCTTGTACAAATCCAAAATGGCAATTCCATGTCATTCGGTCTGCGCCAGCATGAAGCAGACATCCAGTATATACATCCATAACGAGCAAACGTACCAGAAGCTTGTGGCCAAATACCGGCCTGACTGTACTTTAGCTGGGCACACAAGGCGAAGTTCGGCATATGAGCTTGATTACTTGGCCTTTATGTTGTCATTGAAGAATAGGTCGGTTGCCGTATCCGGGTCAATATGATGGCGGAGGCGATCTGTGGAAAATCTGTGTCATTAATGAGCGGTGAATCAGTAGCCTGTCAGGGTGAAAGCCCGTTATCGCACTGGGCTTGATGCCATATCAGGGGTCTTCCGGTCCATGGGCGTCAGGCCGGAGCAGGGTAGAGCAATGGTTTGTGGCAGTACAGTACGGTTGAAAAGTAACGGTTTGCGGATGGAGGCTGAAGCCCCGGTAATGAAGTACTGAGCTTCAGCGATTGAAGCTGGGATTGCTGTTGATAACCGGCAGGGCTTGCTGCCAGGAATAGGAATCCTCCGGGTCTTTCCAGGCTTTGCGGTTCCAGAACAGATAATTGACGTGGAGCCGGTCCCGGGCAAAACGAAACAGTTCCGCCATGGTCCAGTACTTGGTGGGATAACTGGAGTGTTTGTGCCGGTGGTTGTAACTGTTGTACTGCATGGAATTGAAGAGCGTCATTTTACCCTTGAATTCTTCGTACATGGGGTAGGTATGGGTTTGCAGGTAGATATCATCCGGCAACACATCGGGGCCTCCCACTGCCACTCCCAGAGGGGCTACTGCGAAGGCGATGTCGCGCAGATAATCCTGTTTACCCTGGAGGAAATTCATGTACCAGAAGACTTGTGAACTGGGGAAATGGCGCGCGGCTGCGCGCAGGTTACTGAGCAGGGCATCACGGTATTTTTCCGGGGTATAACCATTGGCTTCCAGTGGCGCATCGTCGAGACTGAGGGCGCTTTCCTGTAATGCGATCCCTTCCACATTGGGGTGGTCGTCAAATTCCTTGCCCAGGGCTTCCAGTAAAAGGTTCAGTCGGGTGACTACATAGGGCTGCCAGCGCATGGATGTATAGCCATTGTGACGGTTGGCCAGGGTGTGATTGCGCAGATAGGGGGGCGTGGGAATTTCCGCGGTAAAGGACTTGTCTTCCACGAAGATTACCAGTTGCATGCCCTGTGCGGCCAGCAGTGCCAGGTCCGCACGAATGTTGGAAAAATCGTATTGATTGAAGCTGGGTTCCAGGGAAGCCCAGGTATAGCGAATCTGCATACCCACCACCCCGGGCTTTACCGCATTGATAATGGCGGGGTGATCATCATAGCGGTTCATGGCGATGTAATGGCCCGGGCGGTATTTGCGCACCACGGGATCCGGAGTGGATGGTGGGTTGGTGGGTTGCGCCACAGGGGTATTGGCCGGTATTGCAGGTTGCACCGGTTTGGGTGGACTGGGTTGGCTGGCGGGCATGGGTGCAGGTGCCGGTGTGGGAACCGGTGTGGACCTGGCTACGCGAATACGGAAGGGTGCCGTGGTATCGGCGGCTTGCCCATCACTGACGGTGATGAGGATTTCACCATACACGCCCGCGCTGCCGGTGGGCGGTGTACCGCTGATGGCCCCTGTATCGGCATTGAAGCTGGCCCAGTGGGGCAGACCCTGTACCTGAAACTGCAATAGATCGCCGTCCTGATCTTCCGCACCCGGCATCAGATAAAAGGTTTCGCCTTCCAAGGCATCCAGGGCCGGGATATCACTGATACTGGGTGCCGTATTGGGGGGAGGTGGCGCAGGCGCCGGAATGGCAGGTGTGACCGGGGATGCCGGAGGGTTGGCCTGGGTATCTCTATCCGAATGAGTGGTGTCGGCCAGGCTGTTACCGGTGGCCGGTTTATCCGTGCCGCAGCCTGCCAGCAGCGTGAGCAGCACAAACAAAGGTATGATTGTTCCTTGCAACCTGCGAAAAATAGTAATGAGCATGATCTTCTTGTAATGAATCTTTATCGTTGTATTGCAGCGCTTCCCTCACTGCTGGCGCCAGCCTACCCAAATTACACGTAAATGTCACCTGTCCCCGCGTAGTTTATTGTGGCTCGGTTATTCCCCGGCAGATGAGTGTCGCGGCCCGGGTCTGTGGGCATAACGTACCCTTGGCAGCCGGGCCGGGACCCTGGTGCAGAAGCGGAATGAAATCCCGCCGTGAACCTATTGATTTTCAAGTAATGGTTGCTGCAGCAGCCTAAAATCCCTGGGAGCTACATACTGAAGTACATCCCGGTGTCCGGTATTGAGGGTGACGTCCAGTCCCAGGCGTGCATACAGAAGATGCAGGCTGCCCTGGGCATCGGTGATGGCCCTGTCTTCCGGCCCGAAGCGCTTGCGGGTGATTGCTTCATCCAGATTCGCACTGGGCAGAAAGGCAATGGATTGGATGCGACTGGCCTGGGCCAGGGGAATATCTTCCCGTTGCAGGTGGTATTTGCGTACCCCGCTTTCCAGATACTTGGGTACGCCGGAACGGGTGATCATCTGCGTGGCCAGTTGCGGATCCAGTTCCCCGGTGAGAATCAATTTACCTTGCAGTACCCCGGCGGTATGGCGGCTATAGTACATTTCCAGGGAGGGGGCTTCCTGCTGGTCCTGCAAAATGGCGAGCTCCAGGTCTTCGCCCAATGTCTGCCGGGCATCCGCCAGTGAATCCTGCCCCAGGCGTATGCCGAATACCGTGCTGCTGCCATCTTCATGGGTGCTTATCTGCCAGGGTAAGCCACTGAGTAAGGTTTCCTTGTGCATTTCCGGTGGTCGCAGCAGTGGCGCCACGGCGGCGGCCAGGATCAGCAGAATCAGGATCGGGAACAACCGGCGTAAGGTCATGGTGTAACTCAGGATGCCGAGGCAACCGGTTGCAATTCCGTTTGTACCTTGTCGTGATCCACCACGCTAATGGGATCCAGGTGAGCAATGACTTCCGCATCGGGAAAGGCCTCATGAATGGCGGCTTCCACGGCTTCACCGGTTTCGTGGGCTTTGAACAGTGAAAGGTTGTCATTCATTTCCAGGTGCAGCTGGATGAAGTATTGATGGCCCGATTGGCGAGTGCGCAAATCATGCACCCCCAGGACATCTTTCTGATCGTAGGCAAGGCTGAGAATCCTTTGCCGGATTTCATCGGAAAGTTCACGGTCCATGAGGAGAGAGATGGCTTCCCGGGCGATTTCCCAGGCATTGTGAAGAATGTAAGCGGCAATGCCCAGGGCGAACAAGGGGTCCAGCCCGGGATAACCCATCATCCCCAACACCAGGGCGACAATAATACTCACATTGGTCAGCAAGTCCGTGGCGTAGTGCAGGGAATCCGCCTTGATGGCGGTGGAACCCGTAAGCCGCACCACATGTTTCTGAATCAGTAGCAGGATCAGGGTGGCGATGATGGAAAATACCATGATGCCGATGCCGATCATGGCATGCTGGGCCGCCTCCGGATGCAGTAAGCGATCCACGGATTCGAGAATCAGAAACACGGCTGATCCGGCAATGAAGGTGGCCTGGCCCAGTCCCGCCAGGGCTTCCGCCTTGCCATGGCCAAAGCGGTGTTCGGCATCTGCCGGCTGCAGGGAGTAGCGTACGGCAAAGAGGTTGATCACCGAAGCCAGGGCATCCATGATGGAATCCACCAGTGAAGCCAGAACGCTCACGGATCCGGTGAGTAGCCAGGCTACCAGTTTTCCGACGATCAGGGTGGAGGCCGTCACCACGGAGGCCGTGGTGGCAAGGTGCAGCAGGCGGCTGCGTTTGGCGCTATCGATCTGTGTACTCATCTGGCTTGATTCCACCACGGCTGACCTGCCGGTTCCCGCGTTCCCACAAAGGATGGGGGCTCCGTACAAACGCCCATTTTGACACGTTCTGCGCCCGGTCTGAACCTTGCCAGTGAAAAATCTGGGGTTTTCTCTTGTGGATGAAGGGAGAAGCGGGAAGAATACCCCCATGTCCCGTGCCGTAGTTGAAACCCGGATTCCCGTTCCTGATACCCTCTATCGTGGCGAGCGGCGCTTGCGTATTGCCCTGGTGGGTATGCCCAATAGTGGTAAAAGTACGCTTTTCAATGCCGTATCCAGTACCTCGGTGCAGACTGGAGAGTTGGCGGGAACCCATCGCGCCTACGGCGAATGCGCCGTACAAATCGATCTCGACGAGGCGCGGTTACTGGATTTGCCCAGTATCACCTCCTTGCACCACCTGGATTCGGAAGACCTGGTGGCACTGCAATACCTCCTCTGGGGTGATGAATTACCGGCCGTATCGCGCCATGAACCCGGTGGCCCACCGGCTCCTTTTGCGCCGCCCGATGTCATTATCCAGGTGGTGGATGCCAGTACCCTGGAACATCATCTGGAATTGACGCTGGAACTGGCGCAACTGGGCAGGCCCATGGTCATTGCCCTGAACCGGGCCGATGAAGCCTGGGAAAAGGGTTTGCACATCAATAGCAAGTTATTGAGTAAAACCCTGGGAATGCCCGTGGTGCCCACCGTGGCCACCATGGGGCATGGCATTGCCGATCTGTTCCGGGCTGCCGTGGATGCGGTACGCAAGGGCATCTGCCCATTGCCGCAACCGGCGAGCGCGCATATCTGCGACAGTCTGCAGCCCTTGAGTCAAAGCCTCAACCGGCCGCAGATTCATGAAGCCTTTCGTGTACCCCATGCCTTTTTACTGATGCAGCTGGCTGCCGGTGACCCCTATTTCCAGGATGAACTGCAAATGCATTTTCCGGAACAGGTGGAAGAGGTACGCAATCTGCGATTGCAAGCCGAGCGGCAACTGCCCCGCTCCCTGGAAGAAGAGCTGCATGCGGACCGGCACCACCGCTCCGCCAGCCTGTTTGAGTCGGTCACTCGACTCGGGGCTCCCCATGAAGGCCGTGGCTGGCGTTACTGGCTGGATGAATTGTTTTTACATCCCCATTGGGGCTTGCTGGGCAGTCTGGCCGTGTTTGCCGCCGTACTCTTCGTGGTGTTTGAAGTCAGTGTCTGGCTGGATGGTATGACCGCAGCGCGTCTCATTGAATGGAGTTCGGCTTGGCAACCCGTGAACACTGCAGGGGTAGTGGGGCGGGCGGTTGCGGATGGTCTTATCGGCCTGGTGGGCATTGTCGTACCCTATATGATTCCCCTGGTATTGTTGCTGGTGGTACTGGAAGAAGCAGGCATCATGCACCGCATCGCCTTTGTGGTGGACCGGGGATTTCACCACCTGGGCCTGCATGGTGGCGTGGCTGTACCCTTTCTGCTGGGGCTGGGATGTAATGTGCCGGCCATTTCCGCAGTCGCCAAATCCTCCCATGGCAAGGAACGTCTGGTGGCATCCCTGTTGATTACCTTTGTACCCTGTTCCGCACGCTCCGCCATCATTCTTGCCCTGGCCGGTAAATACCTGGGTGGCATCGGCGTATTCAGTATCTTTCTGCTTACCATCGTGGTGATCGCCATCATGGGGCATGTGTTGCAGCGGCGCTTTCCGGGAGGTGGGCCGGGGCAGGTACAGGAAATTCCTGCCTATGCCCTGCCGCGGGCATCGGTCATGGCGCGCGAAACCTGGGAGCGCACCCGCGATATACTTACCATTGTCACCCCTTTGCTGGTGGGGGGGAGTGTGATCCTCGCGCTGCTGGGCCATTTCGGCGCTGATGAACTGATTAATACCCTGTTGACCCCCATCACCGGCTGGTGTTACCCATTGTGCTCGGTGTGCCCATTCTGTTTGGTATTCTGCGCAAGGAACTTTCCCTGCTGATGATTTACCAGGCCCTGGGCAGTTTTGAAGTGGGTCAGTATCTGGACTGGGTACAGATCACCACCTTCCTGTTATTCCTGACCTTTTATATTCCCTGTGTATCCACCTTTGCAGTGATGTTGAAAACCCTGGGCCGCAAGGATGCCGTATTTTCATTGTTCTTGTCAGTGGCCGTGGCCCTGGCTGTCAGCGGTGTGGTGCGATTGTTGCTGGAGGGGGTGCAGATTCTGCTGGCCTGACCGGGCGGCAGTCCGAAGCGGTTCCCGTATGCTTGAGTCGCCCGCTTACTACACTATACTTGTTGCCAGTATGTCTCATTAAAGCTTACTGCAGTAACAGGTGATTCGTCACATCAATACTTTATGAATACCGCTGCCTCAGTTGCCCAGGTGCAAGACATTTCGCAAACCATTCGCGAAATCGTCAACATCGGTCAAACCAAATTCGGTATCGACTATCTGCGTTCTCTGGTGCGTAATACCGGCACTACGCTGAATATAAAATACACTTTCGTAGGTCATGTGTCCGAGTCCGATGCAAACACCATTGAGACCGACGTGGTTTGGGCGAACAATGCATATGCTGCCAATTTCCACTATCCACTGCACTATACACCCTGTGAAATCGTGTTATCGGGAAACCGGGTATGCCTGTATGACAGGGGTGTGGCAACGAAATTCCCCCGGGATAAGCTACTTTCCCGGTTGGGTGTGGAATCCTATGTGGGATCACCGGCGCTGACGCCGCGCGGAGAATTGCTGGGGCTACTGGTACTCGTTGACGATAAGCCCATTGAGGATCCGGAGCGATTGATTGCCATTGTGGACTTTCTGGCGCTGCGGGTAACGGCGGAATATGAACGCTTCAATATTGAAAGCCGACTGCATACGCTCATCGAATTGCGCACCGAGGAATTGCAAAAGCATAATTACAGTCTGCAAAAAACCGTGGAAGAGCTGGAGCTGGTTAAACGCAAGCTGGAAATGAAAAGCCGACTGGATCCCTTGACTGGTATCAATAACCGGGAGTGGATCACTGCGCTGGCCCGCTCACAACTCCGTATTGCGCAACGCAATGGCTTGCCTCTGGCGCTACTGTTCATCGACCTGGATCACTTCAAGCACGTGAATGACAACTATGGGCATGGCATTGGTGACACCGTGCTCAAGGCAGCGGTAGAACGGCTTCGGCAGTGTATTCGTGAAACGGACATCCTGGGGCGCTTCGGTGGCGAGGAGTTTATTATCCTTTCACCCCATTCCGGGGTGAAATCCGCCGCCAGGCTGGCAGCACGCATACTGGCTTCCCTGGCCGGGCAAGCCATTGCTACCGATGCCGGAGATATACACATCACCACCAGCGTGGGAATCACTTCCACGGAACAAGGCACTCACACGTTTACGGATTTAGTGGAACAGGCGGATATCGCGCTTTATGAGGCCAAAGAAAGGGGTAGAAACCGCTATTGCGACTACGCTGACGCGGCCAGCTCCCCGTAGGTGGTGCTTAGCTTTCCGGCTGGGTTTTCCTTGCAGATGAGTACATCGCAGCCTCCATGGCTTGCCTGCCAGAATAAAGGTGGGGCTTGCGGGGTTGGCTCCGGGGTCCCCAGATGTGTAATAATGCCCGGCTCGGGATGGGGCCTGGTGGCCCTGGCGCACTTTACCATTCACCGCCGTATCGGGATCCGCTGTACTGGACCTTTTTGGGCCCTGTTTCCATACTATTGGAAGTAGCGGGCCAGACTGGATGTTAGGGGGCATGGAATTGGGCTGAGTGCCGCACGATTTTCTTCCCCGTTGATCTGCTTTATTGAACCATTCTTTGTGGACGTGAACCTTGATCTCTACCGCCAATCTCACCATGCAATTCGGGCCCAAGCCCCTGTTTGAAAATATTTCCGTTAAATTTGGCGAGGGCAATTGCTATGGCCTGATTGGCGCCAATGGCTGCGGAAAATCCACCCTGATGAAAATACTGGGTGGCGACCTGGAGCCCAGTGCGGGCTCGGTCAGCCTGGATGCCAATGAACGGCTGGGTAAGCTGCGCCAGGATCAATTCGCCTTTGAAGACCACACGGTGTTGGATACGGTGATCATGGGGCATGCCGAACTCTGGGCGGTGAAACAGGAACGGGATCGCATCTACTCGCTACCGGAAATGAGTGAAGAAGATGGCATGAAGGTGGCGGAGCTGGAGGTGGAATTCGCCGAATTGGATGGCTACACCGCCGAAGCACGCGCCGGTGAATTATTACTGGGGCTGGATATACCACTGGAGCAGCACAACGGGCCCATGAGTGCCGTGGCACCCGGCTGGAAACTTCGCGTATTGCTGGCCCAGGCACTGTTTGCCGATCCCGACATTCTGTTGCTCGATGAACCCACCAACAACCTGGATATCAATACCATTCGCTGGCTGGAAAACATTTTACTGCAACGCAACAGTACCATGATCATTATTTCCCATGACCGGCATTTCCTGAATAGCGTCTGTACCCATATGGCGGATCTCGACTACGGTGAATTACGCATCTACCCGGGAAATTATGATGAATACATGACGGCATCCACTCAGGCGCGTGAACGCCTGTATGCCGACAATGCCAAGAAAAAGGCACAGATCGCAGAATTGCAGGCCTTTGTCAGTCGTTTTTCCGCCAATGCTTCCAAGGCCAAGCAAGCCACTTCACGTGCCAAGCAAATTGAAAAAATCAAACTGGACGATATCAAACCCTCGAGTCGCCAAAATCCCTATATTCGCTTTGAGCAAGACAAGAAACTGTATCGATTGGCCCTGGAAGTGGAAGGCTTGAGCAAATCCTATGAAGAAGGTAAACCCTTGTTCAGTGGTCTGGATCTGACTGTGGAGGTGGGTGAGCGAGTGGCGGTAATCGGCCCCAATGGCATTGGAAAATCCACACTATTGCGTACACTCGTGGACGATTTGAAAGCCGATAGCGGTAGCGTGAAGTGGTCGGAAAATGCCAATATCGGATACTACGCCCAGGATCATGCCGCTGACTTTGCCAGAAAACAAACCCTGTATGACTGGATGCAGCAATGGGGTAAACCCAGTGACGATGAACAAGTGATCCGCGGTACTCTGGGTCGCTTGTTGTTCAGTGCCGATGAAATCAAGAAACACGTCAACATCATTTCCGGTGGTGAGCAGGGACGCATGCTGTTTGGCAAGCTGATGTTGCAGCGACCCAATATCCT
>CBDUNQ010000017.1:0-12643 GCA_965368625.1 uncultured Gammaproteobacteria bacterium | reverse complement strand
CGGCATTGATGAGTATTCCTGCCAGTATAAGCAGTTGCGCGAAACTATCCAGCGTCATGGCTTCAAACAGGATGGAGCCGGTTGCCACCACATGACCGCTGATGCCGGCCAATAACAGCATGCCACCAAACAAATGCAGTATCAGGTATCGCAGGCTGGCTTGCTGGGCTTTGGGGGTGCCGGCAGACCAGATCACCAGGGTGGATGCCAGGGCCATCAATTCCCAGAACAGAAAGAGCGTGATCCAGTCACCGGAAAAACACACGCCAATGGCGCTGCCGGCATAGATCATGGCGGCACAGAGCTCCAGCGTGCGCGCATGGGTAAGGGCGAACAGGCTGCCCGCCAGCGACATGATGCAGAACACGGTGGCGAATAAGCGCCCGGTGCGGGTGCTATGCACCGGTTGTAGTTCATAGCCGAGCAGATTCCAGTCTGGCGATGCCAGCTCCGGTATCATCCATACCCAGGCCAGACACAGAACGGGAAAGCCGAGAACGATGAGGCCACGTCCGTAGCGACCCGCAAAAGGCAGTAGAAATGCACCGGCAATCAGGATAAGGCCGGGGGAAAGCAGCCACTCAGTCATCGCTTTCCTCCCCCTGGTAATAGTCTTCGGGTCGTTTGATAAAGATGCCGAGAATCTTGGCTACAATCACCATGGCGATGCAGGTGAAAAAACCATAGGCGGCATAGAAGCCAAAATAGTCCTCCACCCCGAAATAGGTATGTTGATGAGTGAACAGGCCTGCCAGCAGCGTCAGCGCCAGCACTACGCCGAAGATTATCTTGAGGAGACGCAGTGATCGCGCTTGCAGTAAAGGGTGCAGATCATTTTTCATTGTATGCTCCCGGGGTCGGCGGTACTCAATGCGGTCGCCAGTGTCATGGGAATCTGCGGGAAAAAGAGTAGCAACAGTGTCAGCAAAGCACTGAGCAGCAGGGCAGTGAGCATAAAGCCCGGGGCTTCGCCCTTGCAGTCATTGTCGGCCGGGGGGCGAAACCAGGCGATATGCAATATGGGTAGGAAGTAGGCGGCATTGAGCAGGGTGCTGACGATGAGGACCCCCAGGGCGAAATAATGTTCTGTCTGAAAGGCCGATAGAAACATATACCATTTACTGAAGAATCCGGCGGTCGGTGGAATGCCGATCATGGACAGGGCACCGATGCTGAAGGCGGCCATGGTCCAGGGCATGCGGCGGCCGATGCCCTGAAGTTCACTCACCCGGGTTTTGTGGCTTTGGGTATAAATGGCGCCGGCAGCGAAAAACAAGGTGATTTTACCAAAGGCATGGGTGGCGATATGCAGTGCCGCAGCCAGGGTGGAAAGGGGGGCCAGTATCGCGGCAGCAAAGATGATGTAGGCCAATTGACTGATGGTGGAGTAAGCCAGGCGGCGTTTCAGATTATCCTGAAGCATGGCGATGATGGAGGCCATAATCAGCGTGAAGGCGGCCGCATACAGTAACCAGTGGGTTCCCGGCTGCTGGCGTAAACCATCCATACCAAAGACATAGATCATGATTTTCAGGATACAGAATACGCCTGCCTTCACCACGGCCACGGCATGGAGCAGGGCGGATACCGGTGTCGGTGCCACCATGGCTGCCGGCAGCCAGCGGTGGACCGGCATCAGGGCGGCTTTGCCAATACCAAACACAAACAACAGCAGCAATACCCCTGGCAGGCTCACCATGGCCAGATTGGCGAAAATGCCCCCCGGAGTAAACGTCAGGGTGCCACTGCTATGCCAGGTCCAGAGAATGGCGGGGAGGAAAAATGCCATGGAGGTGCCTACCAGTATGCCGAGATAACGCCGCCCGGCTTCCACCGCGGCGGCATTCCCTTTGTGGATTACCAAGGGGTAGGTTACCAGCGTCAATAGCTCATAAAATACAAACATGGTGAGCAGGTTGCCGGAAAAGGCCAGACCCATGGTGGCCGCCAGGGCAAGGGCAAAACAGGTATAGAAGCGTGTCTGATGCTGTTCATGATTACTGCGTAAGTAACCAATGGAATACAGGGTGTTGATGGGCCAGAGCAGTGCGGCAATGGTGGCAAATAACATGCCCAATGGTTCCACGGAAAAATGCAAGGCCAGGCCGGGCATGATTTCCAGCCAAACCACTTCGGGGCGTGCTCCGGAAAGCACTGCACTGAGCAACCAGCTGACATTGCCCAGCAGAAGCAATGCCGTGAGCAAACTGAGCCCTTCACACCAGCCACGTCGTTGGCGGAACAGCGGCATCAGAACTGCGCCCAGCAATGGCAGCAGGATACTGCTGGTGATCAGGGTTTCCAGATTCATGCCCGGGTTCATGGCAGTACCCCCAGAATCTGTTGCGCGGCGCTGAGGGTATAGGCACCGCCGGTGCCGGCCTGCACGCCCATATAGATATTGACCAGCAACAGTATTCCCATGGGGATCAGCAGGCTTGCCGGTGCCTCAGCGTGCGTATGTGGCTGGCTAGAGGGTTTCAGATAAATGGTTTCCACCACTCGCCAGATATAGACAAGGGTCAGCAAGGATCCGACGACGATCACGATCACCAGCCACCATTGATATTTTTCCATGGCCGCTTCAATCAATACCCATTTGCTGAAGAATCCCGCGGTAAGGGGGACACCCACCAGGCTCAGGCCACCGATTACAAAGGCCGCCATGGTCAATGGCATTTGCTTGCCCAGACCCGCCAGGTCCGCCAGTTGTGTCGAACCGATTCGGTAGGCGATGGCACCCAACGACATGAATAAAGCCGCTTTCATGATGGCATGATTGAACAGGTGTACCAGGGTGGCATTGAGACCGGCGGTGGTGGCCATGCCGAGGCCCAGTAACAGGTAACCGATTTGAGCCACGGAAGAATAGGCCAGCATTCGCTTGGTATTTTCCTGAAAGATTGCCACCAGGGAAGCCGACAGTATGGCAATAGCGGCCAGCGGTAGCAGGAGATAATCCAGGTGAATGTCAGAGAATACGAATTCAGCGCCGAATACGGTGAACAAAAAGCGGATCATTACATATACGGCAACCTTGGTGGCCGTGGCGGCGAGAAAAATAGTGACCACCGAAGGGGCATAGGTATAGGCATTGGGTAGCCACAGGTGCAGTGGCAGCATGGCAAGTTTGAGGGCGATTCCCACTACAATAAAGGCAAACCCGGTTTGCAGAGTGCGCTGCTCAAATTGCGCGGGTAAGCGCTGCTGCAGATCCATCATGTTCAGCGTACCGGTTTCCGCATAAAGCAATCCGATACCGATCAGCAGAAAGCTGGCACCGATGGTACCCATGATCAGATATTGATAGGCCGCGGTGAGTGCGCGCCGGTCGCGTCCCATGCTGATCAGTGCGTAAGATGAAAGAGAAGAAATTTCCAGAAATACAAACAGGTTGAACACATCACCGGTCTGGGTGATTCCCAACATGCCGGTGATGCACAGTAAAAAAGCAGCATAGAACAGGGCATGCTGATGGCGGGGTATTTCCCGTTCCACACTATGCAAGGCATAGGGCAGGGTGCAGGCTGCAATACTGGTAATGATCAGTGCCACAAAGGCATTGAGCATGTCTACCCGGTATTCGATCCCGGTTGGTGCTGCCCAGCCTCCCAGGGAATAAACTATAACGCCCTGCTCGAGAACCAGCATGATCTGCCAAATGGCAAGACCCAGGCCAAGCCAGGTCACCAGCAGGCTGGTCAGCCAGGGCGCCCGACCGCCAGGCATCAACGCCACTATGGGCGCAGCCAGTAGTGGCGCCAGGACCAGTAACAGGCTCAGATGGGCTTCAATCACAGGGATTCATCCTGATTATGGATATCATCCTCCTCAATGCTTCCATAGGCTTCTTGAATCCGTATCACCAGGGAAAGCCCAAGGGCTGTGGTTGCCACACCCACGACAATCGCGGTCAGTATGAGCACATGGGGCAGGGGGTTGGAGTAGTGTGTGAAGCCTTCGGCAATAATCGGGGTGGTGCCACCTTTTACATTGGCGATGCTGATATAAAGAAAAAAAATGGATACTTGGAATATGTTCAGACCGATAATCTTCTTCACCAGATTGCCGCGGATGATAACGGTGTAGAAGCCCATCATCATCAGCAAAATCACGATCCAGTAATTATAGTGTGAAAGTATGAAGTCCATCATGGCCTGCCACGTCCTGCAAAGGCGAAAAAGATGATTATCATTACCGCGGCCACGGTGATTCCCACACCCAGCTCAATAACCAGAATACCCAGGTGTTGTGCACTGACCGGGTCACTGTTCAAAACACGATATTCCAGAAATTTACCCCCCAGCAGCAGGCCGGCGACACCCGTGCCGGCATAAACGAGTAAGCCAAGACTGGCCAGGATACGTAATACCCTTGTGGGAATGACGCGCTCCGCGCTATCCAGGCCATAGACCATGGCATACAGAATGAAGGCTACGGAAAATATCACACCCGCCTGGAAGCCCCCACCAGGACCAAAATCGCCATGAAATTGCACATAGAGTGCAAACAGGATGATCACCGGTATTAATAATTTACAGACGATGACCAGGATCAGGTTGTGTCTCATGGCGGATCTTCTCCGTCATTACGCCGATTGCGACGGCTGCCGATCAGCAGTAAGACGCCTACCCCCGCGGTGAAAATCACCGTGACTTCGCCCAGGGTGTCAAAGCCTCTGTAACTGGCCAGTACGGCGGTTACCAGGTTGGGTACACCGGTTTCTGCGTAACCCCTGGCTATATACTCCGGAGCCACATGGGTTTGCGAAGGGGCCATGGGATCACCGTATCCGGGTATATCCAGCGTGCCATAGATCAGCACAGCGCCAGTAAGTACTACCACGAATACCGGCAATGGTCCGCAAAACGATGGCGTGCGTTCCCGGGGATGCGGGTGGCGCAACAAGGCAAGGGTGGCCAGCATCAGTACCGTTGAGATTCCTGCACCTACGGCGGCTTCGGTGAAGGCAACATCGGCTGCATCCATGATCACGAACAGACCTGCTGAGAGGAGGCTGAAGATACCGAATAACATGATCACGGCAAACAGATTGCGCATGTGCACGATGGCAAAAGTAGTCACTGTCAGGAAGGCCAACAGGGTTACGTCCAGCAGGGTATCGATCATGCTTTATTCCCGTGCTTTTCAGCCAGCAGGGGCTTCAATTTGCTGTGCATGGCGGCATTGGCCAAGGCATGGCTGGCCGTGGGGTTGATGAATAGAAGAAACGCAAAAATCAACAACAGTTTGAAGCTGGCCAGGCTGAAGCCGGCCTGCAATCCAAGGCCAAGAAGGAACAGTGCAGCACAAAGGGTATCCGTGGTTCCGGCAGCGTGCAGACGGGTATAGAAATCCGGAAAGCGATGGATCCCGATGCCGCCGATGATGCCAAGCAGGGATGCGGCGCCAATGCAAAGCCAGCTGAGGATTTCAATCAGAATCATTATTCGGCTTCCCTGCAGTGTGGAAATTTCCCTGTTCGATGAGCTTCAGTACAGCGACTACACTGGTGAAACTGATGAGGGCATACATCAGCGCAATATCGAGCAGGTCGTTACGGCCGGAATGAAAGGCAAATACCGCAATCAAAAGCACGGTTTTGGTGGAGAACATGTTTACCGCAAGTATCCGGTCGTAAACCGATGGTCCCAACAGGGCACGGCTGAGGGCCAGTCCCATGGTAATCAGGATGGCAAAGGCGGCGATGGCATAGATCATGTTGTTTGCGAATCCTCCTGTGTGACAGGATTGTGTATCTGCAGTCCTGCCCGAAACTTATCCTTCACAGTCATCCGGGACCCTTTTGGCCATGGAGTCGGTGCGCAACCCCTCTGCCGAGTGCTCACTCAATGCATGTATCAGAAGACTGTGCTCGTTCAATTGCAGGGTTACCGTACCCGGTGTCAGGGTGATGGAATTGGCATGGGTTACCCGACCCACGCGGCTTAGCAAGGGGGTGGAGATTTCAATCAACTGTGGGTGTATGAGTGAACGGGGATGAAGAATACAGCGAATCACATGCAGATTGGCACGAATCACTTCACCGGCGAGATAGACCCAGAAGCGCAGTAGGGCAAAATTGATGTGGCTTGGCCGCCAGTCCCCGTCGATTCGATCCATGCGCCGGACTATAAACAGCGTCAACAGGCTGGAAGCGATTCCCAGGGAAAGCAGCAGGGGCTCCAAATGGCCAGAAAGGCCAAGCCACAAGGACAACAACACGATTGCAAGACGGAAATTCTGCTTCATCATACCCTTCCAGGGAATACCTGAAACCTGTCCACCATGCTATTACGTCCAGCCCGTTTACTAACTTTGATTCACTCCAGGCAAGCTATGGTTACGTAAAATTGATTGAGGTTATCATAACGGGTATTGCACGGTACATGCCAGTACCGCGAAACCGGTCACGCAAAGACTGCCATGTTGTGTTGTCAGTGGCAATGTCAAAGGGAACAGGATTACGTCGTGGTATGATTTTTGTGGTGATTCGCCGGATTTCAGCCAGTGCCCAGTTGATTCAGTATGCGTTTACGAAATCGGGCGCCGATACGTTCGGCAATTTCTGCACAGGCGGGAATATCCACACCGGGCAAGCCTTCAATGGCAGTAAGGGTCACCTGGGGAATGCGATCCACGGCACGGCGGGCGAAATCCAGGAGGGCCGGATAACTCCCTGCCTGCAGGGGTCGGCAATGGCGGTTATACATTTCTTCATTGTGCGCATTAAGGGAAATGGAAATGGATTGAATCCTATCTTCCAGCAGGGGCGTAATATCACTATGATGGTAAAGATTGGCCAATCCATCGGTATTGATGCGCACGGGCTTGCCCATGCGCTGCAGGTGGCTACTGACATGTAACAGGGTATTGAGACGCTGGGTGGGTTCTCCAAGGCCGCAGAATACCACTTCGGTAATTTCCGTGAGATCCCCCAGGCTGTTGATCACCTGCTCGTTACCGGGTGGCTGGCGCAAGCGCAGGTGGTAGGACTGGACATCCCAGCGACCATTGAATTTGGGGCAAAACCGGCAGCGCAGGTTGCAGCGGGAAGTGATGTTCAGGTAGCGGTTTCCACGCAGGTCATAGGCGATAGTGCCCTCTGGCGATACAGACTTCATGACAGACCCCGGTGCTGGTTAGGTTTGTGACAGCTTCCCATGGGTAGCCATAAGACGATATGACCCAGGTCAATTTGGAGGGCTCGGTTCAGGGTGGGGGTATGGTATAACCACATGAAAAACAATAAAAATAATAGGGGAGGTAGGGGCGGGGGCTACCTGCTCCCGAGGGAATCGTGAGGGGGAGATGGGGTACGGAAAATGGGGCTCAGTATTTTACCTGAGTGGCCGCTATGCCGGTGGCAGGGAATCGAAATCGGAGGTAAGCGAAGGTGAGTACAGGTACGGCAACAATGAGTGATAATGAAATCAGCAAATGGGATATCGCCCTCGCCGGGATGGCCCGTGAGGAATACCACAAGACGGCTGCACCGCTACAATTGGCGGATTTTCGGCGTCTGGCCAAGGAATATGCCATTCGTCTTGACGATATCATGGTAACCATGTTCGAACTGGCCATTCATGGTGAATGGGTCTATCAGGATGCCCAGGGTGTGGACCAGCGCTTTGAGCGGGAAACCCTGGATAATCTCTATGTGAATGGCCGTCTCAAGGATGAGGACCTGGCGGTATTTACCGGGAACTGGCGTCCCATCGAATAGCGTTATTCCTCACGCAGGGCATCTACCACCGGGAGACGTGCGACGCGCCGTGCCGGGATGACCCCGGCGAGCAGACCAATGGCACTGGCGATCGCCATGGCCAGCAGTACAAAGGACCAGGGGGTATGCACCGGCAGCTCGGGTAGGGCCAGTTGCAGGAGTCGGGCACCTCCCGCTCCCAGTAGTACGCCCAGGGAACCACCGACACTGGCCAGCAGAACCGCCTCTCCCAGGAACAGCGCGGAAATCTGTCGGCGACTGGCACCCAGGGCACGCAGTAAACCCACTTCGCTGCGGCGTTCCGCCACGGCGATGGTCATGATGGTCAAGATGCCGACGCCACCCACCAGCAGGGAAATTCCGCCCAGCAGACCCACGGCCAAGGTAAGAATATCCAGTATGGAACCCAATACCTCAAGCATTTGCTGCTGAGTGGTTATGGTTACATCATCCCTGCCGTGACGCGCCGTCAATACGCGGCGCACATCCTTGACGATATATTCTTCGCGCGCGCCTTCCTGATAAAGGATGTCGATTTCCATGAGGCCTACACGGTTGAATAAACGCAAGGCCCGGCTGGTGGGGATATACAGGGCATCATCCAGATCGAATCCCAACACCTGCCCCTTGGATGCCATGACCCCGACCACGCGGTAGGGGTCACCGCCTACCCGTATGCGTTCCCCAAGGGCATTATCGGTACCGAAAAGTTCCTCTTTCAAGCGACTGCCAAGGACCGCAAAGGCACGGGGTGCCGACTCTTCCCCCGCAGGCAGAAAATGACCGCTGGCCACGGAAAAACGAAAGGCTTGGGCAAAGGCGGCGCCCACGCCATAGACGGCGGTACGGCGGGTGCGGCCCTGGGCTCGAATGGCGGCGGTCCCCTGGGTGACAGGGACCACGGCACGAACCTGGGGGATGCGGGTCAGGGCCTGGGCATCCTCGATGGTAAGAGGTCGTTCTGCCCCGAAGATGCCAATGGCGGCGCCATGGGTAGTGGTTTTGCCGGGATTGATGGCGATGATGTGGGTGCCGAACTGGGTGAATTCACGCAATACAAAGAGATGAATCCCTTCGCCAATGGACGTCAACAAGACCACGGCGGCGATCCCGATGGCTACACCCAGCGCTGTTAACTGGCTGCGACTGCGCTGGCTCCAGAGGCTCTGGCCAATAAAGGCAAGGGCATCGCGTGTTTTCATGATGCACTCCACGGGCCAGTGGATCGGGTGGCGAAAAGACTAACCATGGCGGGCCAGGGCCTGTACCGGGTCCATGCGTGCAGCACGTCGCGCCGGTAACCAAGCAAAAAGTACGGCTGTGCCCAGGGCGACACCGGTGGCGCTGAACAGGGACCATGCGGGTGTCGCCACCGGTAGTTGTGGATACAGCGCTTGCAATAGCTGACACACCAGCAAGGCAAGCCCGAGACCCAGTGCAGCACCCAGCAGGGAAAGCAAGGCCGCTTCGGCGAGAAACAGTCGCAGGATATTGCCATGGGTGGCCCCCATGGCTTTGAGGAGCCCGATCTCGGCAAAACGCTGAGATACGGCGATCAGCATGATATTCATCACCAGTACGCCCGCCACCGCCAGGCTGATGGCGGCAATGCCCGCCACACTGTAGGTCAGTGCGCGAAAGATACGGTCGAAGGTGGCCAGCACGGCATCCTGGGTAATCACCGTAACATCTTCCTCTCCCTGGTGACGTTCCTTGAGGCGGGCGATGGCGGCGGTCTTCACCTGTTCAATGACATCTTTACCACGCGCCTCCAGCAGAATCCGGAAAAGACTTTCGGTATTGAATATAGCTTGGGCGCTGGCCACGGGAATGATCACCAGTTCTTCCACATCCATGCCGATGGAGCGTCCCTCCGAGGCCAGCACCCCCTGTACTCGAAAGCGCCATTCGCCGATTCTCAGCCATTGTCCCAATGCCGGCTTGTCGGCAAACAGTTCCTGGCGGATTTTATTGCCAATGATGCATACCGGCTGGCTGCGGTGAGTATCCATGGCAGGGAGAAATTGACCCTGGGACAATTGCCAGTGGCGAATAGCCAGTAATTCATAATTGGAGCCCAGAATGGTGGTTTCGCGCTCCAGGCCTGCGGCGGCAACGGTTGCGGCGCCGATAACCAGGGGGGCAACGCGCCGAACCTGTGGAATGCGCTGCAAATCCATGGCATCGTCCAGGGTGAGGTTGCGGGGGCTGCCGCCCCCGCCAAAGGCAATACCGGCCCCTCCGGTTTCGGTTTTACCGGGCATGACAATGACGAGGTGGGTACCCAGAGAGGCGAATTGATCCACCACATAGCCCCGTGCCGCTTCGCCCAGGGCGGTGAGCACAATCACCGAAGCCACGCCAATCGCCATGGCCAGCATCATCAGCCCGCTGCGGGTGGGGTAGGCGCGCAGGGATCCCAGGGCGAATTGGCCAAGGTCGGCACTTCTCATGGCGGGTTACGCAAGTCTTCGGTGATGCGACCATCCACCATGCGGATCCGGCGCAGTGCCCGGCGCCCCAGGTCCGGGTCATGAGTCACAATGATCAGGGTAATGCCACTGTGTTGCAGTTGCTCCAGTACGGCAATGATTTCGCGTCCGGATTGCTGATCCAGGTTGCCGGTGGGTTCGTCCGCCAGGATGATGGAGGGCTGTAAAATAGTGGCGCGGGCAATGGCTACCCGTTGACGCTGCCCTCCCGATAACTGATCCGGCCGGTGGCTGGCACGCGCCTCCAGCTGCATGGCCGCCAGGGCTGCATTCACCCGCTGCTGCCGCTGTGCCGGTGCCATGCCGGCCAGGGTCAAAGGTAGTTCGATATTCTGGCGCGCGGTGAGCCTTGGCACCAGGTGGAAGAATTGAAATACAAAGCCGATCCGCTGCTGACGCAGGGTGGCCAGTGCTTCATCGCTGAGGCCGGTGACATCCTGGTTTTCAAACAGGTAGTGGCCCTCGCTGGCATGGTCAAGCAAGCCCAGCAAGTGCAGCAGTGTGGATTTTCCCGAACCGGAGGGGCCCATGACGGAAATGTATTCGCCCCGGTCAATCTGCAGATCCACCTGATTCAGGGCGAGTACCTGCTGGTCACCCACCCTGAAGCGACGCGTAATACCCTGTAACTCAATCATGGCAGCGGGTCTTCGACTTGCACCCGGGCACCTTCTTCCAGACCCTCACGATCCACGGAAAGCACAATTTGCTCCCCTTCCTGCAAGCCTTCCTCTACCTCGGTATACTGCCAGTTGCGTAATCCAGGGCGAATTTCCCGCAACGCCAGGGTATGGTTCACGGGTTCATAGACCCATACGCGGTTGCCGTCCATGACCGCTTGCGTGGGAATACGCAGGGTGTTTTCCCGGCGGTCGATCATCACTTCCACATCGGCGCTATATCCGGGTAACAGCGTAGTGCCATCCGGGGGCTGCAGAAAATCCACTTCGATATCCACCGTTCGTGCCTGTTTTTCACGATCAGTCACATAGGGCGCCACGCGGCGGACCCGGCCCGGGAAGTGCTGATCGGCGAAGGCATCCAGGTGAATGCGGACCTCCATACCGGCCTGGACCCGGGGACCATCCACTTCATCAATGGGGGCACTGATGTAGACGCACTGGCCATCAATGAGGTCCACAGCAGGCGGGGTGGCGATGCCGATGGGTGAAGGCGTGACAAATTCCCCCAGTTCCCCGTTGATTTCCGCAACGATGCCTGCAAAGGGTGCCCGCAGACGCATGCGCTCCAGGCTCGTCTGCTGTACCAGCACCCGTTGCTGGGCCACTTCACTGGCGGCCCTGGCCGCCTGGCAACCGGCTGCCTGGGCCTGGGATTCCCCCTGTGCCTGGTCATACTGGTTTTCGGAAATCAGGTTCTGTTTATGCAGGCTGGCCATACGGCGCGCATCGCGTGCGGCCACGTCGGCCCGGGTGCATTGCTCGCGGGCACGTGCCGTTTCCGCAACCACCTGTGCCCTGGCCAGCTGTAGCTCCGCTTCCAGGTCTTCGCTCCACAGCTCCAGCAATACATCATTGGCTGCAACCCGGTCGCCTTCCTGTATGGGAAGGCGGGCGATTTGTCCGCCAATGGGCAGGGAAAGTCGTGCCCGCCGGCAAGCCTCCACCGTGCCGGCACGGGTATTGGCGACGCTGGCTTCCACGCTGCCGCGCGCTACGGCCTGTACACGGACCCCGGGTGGGCTGGCTGCCTGCCATTGCCAGAACATCAGTCCCAGACCAAACAGAATGGCCGTCAACAGCACAATACGTGCAACACGGGTCATGGTTGAATCCTGTATTCATGGGTATTCATAGGAGGAATACCCTGGGTACAGAATACTGAATTCCAGCAACAGAAAAACCGGCAACCCGGTAATATTTGATCTGAATCACGGCTGGCGTGCACAAAGAGGGCATGGTGCGCGCTATTCTTCCATAATTAGGTACGCTTATGGCGTGATTCATGAAAGGGTCTTTTCCTTCTGTATCGCGCGGTTATCATGGAATACCAGGAAGGGTGAAGATATCGGTGTATGTGCCGTAACCCTATGTATGCACTGGTAAACAGGATGCTTCCTGTGCTGCAGAATCAATCCAGAATCACTACAGAGGTTGCAACCCCGGTGCCAGTCGCAAAGAATCCACTTCAGGCTGTAGATGAGGGAAATGACGCAGTCCGCGAGCTGCAAGAGCAACTGTCCCAGCGCGAATATGAAATTCGCCTGCTCAAGGAAACCGCTGAGGCGGTCAGCAGCCAACTGCATCTGGAGCGCCTGTTTCAACTGGTGGCCGATCGGGCCCGTGAACTCATTCCCTGTGAAACTGTTCTGGTTCCGGTACTGGAAGAGGGCTGTAAGGAATACACGTATCGCGCCTGTTCCGGTACGCATGCGGAAGACATTGTGGGGGAAACCCTCTCCATT
>CBDUNQ010000016.1:0-12972 GCA_965368625.1 uncultured Gammaproteobacteria bacterium | reverse complement strand
ACGGGATATCGTCCTCACCCTGATGGTATTGAATCTTATCTGGGCGGTATGGTTGCTGGGTCGGTTTCCCGGTGCCATTGCCAACCGTTGGCTGCGACTGCTGGCCTATGCGCTGCTGTTTGCCGTATTACTGGCGGAATGGCTGGGATATCGAAACCTGGCCCTGGTCGGTCTACGGGGGGTTACCGGCAGTATGCTGGCACTGGGGTTTATCCTGTTGTTCTCGCGCCTGCTCAGTGGATTTTATGATGACCTTGAGGTGGGGCGTAAGCCCGTACATCAGCGGATTCGAGCCATTCTCAAAGTCTCTCCCGGGGAAAAGATCGGTGGATTGGTCTGGATGCGCTTTTTCACCAGCCTGACGCTCTGGGTATTGATGTTCCTGGCACTGCTGCAGGCCTGGGATCTTTCCGATACCACCTTGCAGAGTCTGCGCGGGCGCGTGAGTGAGGGGATCAGTATCGGTTCTCTGCAAATCAAACCCCTGCGCCTGATCATGGCCCTGTTGGTGGTCGCAGGCCTGCTGGCGGTGACCGGCTGGTTTCGAGACCGTCTGGGTGGGCACTGGTTACTGAAAACCCAGATGGATCGCGGTGCACGCGAAGCCCTGGTGACAATCACCGGATATGTAGGGACCACCCTGGCAATACTGGTGGGCTTATCGGTAACCGGTATGGATTTCAGTAATCTGGCCATCATCTTCGGGGCCCTTTCCGTGGGTATCGGTTTCGGCTTGCAGAATATTGTCAATAATTTTGTTTCCGGCTTGATTTTACTGTTTGAGCGCCCGGTAAAAACGGGTGACTGGGTTGTGGTGGGGAGTACAGAGGGGTATGTGAAGCGCATCAGCATCCGCTCCACGCAGATCCAGACCTTTGACCGCGCAGATGTCATCGTGCCCAATTCAGACCTGATTTCCAATCAGGTTACCAACTGGATGCTGTATGACACCATGGGAAGAATCCGTGTACCCATAGGCGTGGCCTATGGAAGTGATTCGCAGAAAGTAAAAGACATTCTCCTTACGCTTGCTGATGAACACCCCAGAATCGTGAAGATGCAGGGTGTGCCACCACCAAGAGTATTATTTCTGGGGTTTGGTGACAGTTCGCTGAATTTTGAGTTACGTGCACATATAGAGAATATCGATGAACGTCTGCAGGTGATCAGCGATATCAATTTTTCCATTGATACAGAATTTCGCACCAATGGTATTGAGATTCCTTTTCCGCAACGGGACTTGCAGGTTCGTAGTTTGCCAACGGGCTTTTCGGCTCCAGCGGCGGATGACAAGTCATTGGACTCTGACGGATCGCGTTGAGGTGGCGAGGCGGTAGATTAAATATCTGTCAGCCAAGATTTTGTATACGCGCCAGAATAACCCGGAAGGTGGTCCCTTCCGGCCCGGTATCAAAATGGATTTTTCCGCCATGTTTTTCTACCAGCATGCGGGTGATACTCAATCCCAGACCGGTACCGTTGGCGGCCCGCTGGTCTGAGCTATCCGACTGGGTGAATCGATCGTACATTATCGGTTGGAATGCCGGTGGAATCCCCGGGCCGTGATCGCGGACAAAAAAATGAATATGCTCGTTTTCGCGCCTTGCGCCGATTTCAACGGTGCTGTTTTCCGGGGAAAACTTACAGGCATTGGAGATCAGATTGGACATGACCTGCAGTAAGCGCCCATGGTCGGCCTGTACATACAGGCCATAGTCCAGTTGAGTGTCGAGATGCAGTTGTATCCGGTATTGCTTGGCATAGTGATCCGTTACTCGCAGGGTTTCTTCCAGAAATCCCCGGACTTCCACCGGTTGCAGGTTGAGGCGCAACGCGCCTGAGTCGATTTTATCGATATCAAGAATGTCATTGATCAGTGTTTGCAGCTGCAGGCTGTTCCTGGTGGCAATATCCAGTAATTCACGGGCCTGTTCCGGCATTTGCCCGGCAATATCTCCCCGCAGTAGCCCCAGTGCGCCACGGATTGCCGTTAAGGGAGTACGCAATTCATGACTCACGGTGGAAATAAACTGGTTTTTCATGCGCTCAACGCGTTTTTCCTCGCTGATGTCCACCACGATGGCAACGCCGCCATGGATAACGCCCTGCCATGATTCAATGCCGGCACAGAAAAGGTGGAGATCGAGCCCTTTTTTGGCGTTCAAGGCTTCTGCTGATGCTTGTATATCGACATTTTTTCCCTGCAGGGATTGTCGAAATGCCGACTGCAGCGGCTGACTGGGAATATCGCGCAAAAGGTTTGTGTTGAGCAGTTGCCCATCGGGCAGGTTCATGAGGTCGGCGAAGGTTTCATTGAAGTCGGTGATTTTACCTGATGGATCATAATGAACGATACCCAGAGGCGCGGCGTTGAAAATATGACGATATTTACTTTCACTTTGCCGCAGTGCCTCTTCACGTCGTGTGGCTTGAATACGCAGGGCGATATTCTGGCGGGTATTGGCATAGTTTGTTTTGCTGCTCAACATGAGGATGACCATGAACAGTAGTGTCATGGTACCCATGGCCAGGTGCAGGGGTTCCTCCAGCAGGAAAAAGCGTATGCACAGGGGGAGAAGTAGCAGGCCAAGAAATACCAGTATGGGCAGGCGCTGGAAGGAAAGGCTGGTAGTGCCGCCGGCACTCATGCCGGCAATGACGAAGGCCAGAAATACCTGGTGCCCGATGCTGTTTTCAGCAAACAGCAGCAACGCGCTGCTGCCCCAGACCAGGGCGGCGGCCAGGGTGCCCAGAAAGAACCAGTGTGCCCATGGCTTATTGCTGACATCCGCAGGCGATGTTTTGTGAAAGGCAGCGCTCAGCACACCTCTCATGGCGGTAACCGCCACCAGGGCCGTTAACCAGCTCAACAGGGTTCCCTGAGGGATGACCGGCCACAGTACAATTACCAGGATGACTGCATTGATCAGGGTGGCGGTAATGGAAGAAGGCATGGCAGCGTAAAGCAGCTTGGTCTGCTCATGGCGAATGATCTCTTCTTCATCACTCGAGCCTTTCAGGCGGTCTGAGGATGTGCCCTTGAAGTGATTCTGCATCTGTTCCAAAGCCGTAACAGACGGGAAATTTTTTTTCTCGTTCACTCCGCCAGTATACGTGTAATTATTCCTATATACACTGTGGGCCGGGAAATATTTCCCCTGGTGTCGCGGAGTGGATTGGTGGCGTACCGGCGGCGAAAAAACGTCCCTCAAACGGCTAGAGTTTGTTAATTTTTTCCCGCTGATCCAGCAGGTTTTCCAGTGCAACGCGAATTTCACCGGCCTTGCCGCGCTCCTTTTCCACAATAGCTGCTGGGGCCTTGTTGATGAAGCGATCATCCGCCAGTTTATTGGTCACCCGTTCCAGCTCTTTTTCCCGTTTGGCGATTTCCCTGGAAAGGCGCGCCAGCTCTTCTTCCTTGTCAATGAGTCCTGCCATGGGAATCAGGAGCTTTGTTTCTCCGATCAGGGCGATGGCGGACTCCGGTGCGTTTGCACTGTTCTCCAGCCAGGTGATGGATTCGGTGCGTGCCAGGGCTTCGAGATATGCGCGGTTGGTATCAAGTCGCTCCCTGTCCATGGCGGTGCCGTCGGCCAGTAACACCGGCAGTGGCTTGCTGGGGTTGATGTTCATACCGCTGCGAATCTTACGCACGCCCAGTACAAACTGCATTACCCATTCCATCTCTTCCACGGCGGGTAAATCAATCCGTGTGTGGTCGGGTTCCGGGAATGCCTGATGGAGGATGCTTTCTCCCTTCACTCCGGCCAGTGGCGCGGCTCGCTGCCAGATCTCTTCTGTTATGAATGGAATCAGGGGGTGCGCCATGCGTAGCAGGGATTCCAGAGTCTGTATCAGTGTGCGTCGGGTACCGCGTTTTTGACTTGGGGTGCTGCTTGCGTTCATCAGTACGGGTTTTGAGAGCTCCAGATACCAGTCGCAGTATTCATCCCAGACAAAGGCGTAGATGGCTTGAGCCGCATGGTCCATACGATAGCCGGCCATGGCATCAATGACCTGCTGCCCGGTTTGTTGCAGACGGGTGATAATCCAGCGATCAGCCGCAGACAGCTCTAGTGGTTCCCCCTGAATACCGCAATCTTCGCCTTCAGTATTCATCAATACATAACGTGCCGCATTCCACAGCTTGTTGCAGAAGTTGCGATAACCTTCGATGCGATTCAGATCGAAATTGATGTCACGGCCGGTGGATGCCTGGGAGGCAAAGGTGAAGCGCAAGGCATCGGTGCCGAAACTGGGTATGCCATCGGGAAATTCCTTGCGGGTCGCCTTTTCAATTTTTCTGGCCAATTGTGGTTGCATCATTCCCCGGGTGCGTTTCGTTACCAGCGACTCGAGATCGATTCCATCGATAAGGTCGATGGGGTCCAGTACATTGCCTTTCGATTTAGACATTTTCTGGCCATGGGAGTCACGCACCAGGCCGTGGATATAGACTTCCCGGAATGGCACGTCATCCATGAATTTCAGGCCCATCATGATCATGCGTGCCACCCAGAAAAAGATGATATCAAAGCCGGTGACCAGCACGCTGGTGGGGTAGAAGGTCTTGAGTCGTTCGCTTTCTCCTGGCCAGCCCAGGGTGGAAAAAGGCCAGAGGGCGGAGCTGAACCAGGTATCCAGTACATCTTCATCCTGACGTAAGGGGCGGTTTCCCAGCTGATATTTTTCCCGAACGGCATCCTCGGAGTGCCCGACATAGACCTTGCCATTATCGTCATACCAGGCTGGAATGCGGTGTCCCCACCAGATCTGGCGGGAGATGCACCAGTCTTGAATATTGCGCATCCACTCGAAATAGGTGTTTTTCCAGTTGTCGGGTACAAAGCGGATCTGGCCATTTTCCACCGCGGCAATGGCGGGCTCTGCCAGGGGGGCGATTTTCACGTACCACTGATCCGTAAGATAGGGTTCCACCACGGCGCCGGAGCGGTCGCCACGGGGCACCACCAGCTTGTGATCCTCAATGGTTTCCAGTAAATCGAGTTCACGTAAATCGTGAACAATCACGTCCCGCGCCTCATAGCGGTCCATGCCACGGTATTTTTCCGGGCAGGCTTCGTTCATGGCGGCGTCGATGGTGAAGATATTGATCATGGGCAGGTTGTGGCGCTGGCCCATTTCATAGTCGTTAAAATCATGTGCCGGGGTGATCTTTACACAGCCGGTGCCGAATTCCGGATCCACATAGTCATCGGCGATAATGGGAATTTCCCTGCCCGACAGGGGAAGCCGGATCATCTTGCCAATCAGATGGCGATAGCGTTCATCCTCCGGGTGAACCGCCACCGCGGTATCTCCCAGCATGGTTTCCGGGCGCGTGGTGGCCACTACCAGGTGTCCGGGTTCATCGGCCAGGGGGTAACGCATATGCCATAAGTGTCCGGATTCCTCCTCCGACATGACTTCCAGGTCAGAGACGGCGGTATGCAGCACCGGATCCCAGTTCACCAGGCGCTTGCCACGGTAAATAAGACCTTCGTCATAGAGGCGCACAAACACTTCACGCACCGCTTCAGACAGGCCTTCATCCATGGTGAATCGTTCGTGGGCCCAGTCCAGGGATGCGCCCATGCGACGTAGCTGTCGAGTGATGGTGCCGCCGGATTCCTGTTTCCACTCCCAGACCCGGTCGATAAATGCCTCCCGCCCGAGGTCGTGGCGGGTTTTTTCTTCGGCGTTGAGTAATCGTTCCACCACCATCTGGGTGGCGATTCCGGCATGATCGGTGCCAGCTTGCCACAGGGTATTGTGACCGCGCATGCGGTGGTAGCGGGTGAGGGCATCCATGAGGGTGTCCTGAAAGGCATGTCCCATGTGTAAGCTGCCGGTCACATTGGGCGGGGGGATCATGATGCAATAGGGCTTGCCGTTGCCGCTGGGTGCGAAATCACCGCGGTTTTCCCAGGTTTCATACCAGCGTTGTTCAATGCTGTGGGGATCGTAGGTTTTATCCATTTTCTCTCGAGTACCAATGGGTGCCCTGCAGAAACAGGGCGCCGGGGTTTGCATCAGGGATCTGCCAGCGGGCAGGCACGGCCGTTAAAGGGGGGAAGTATACCCGAGAGTGTAGCGCTGCGCAGGCCTGAACCGTGTTCAGGTCTTCTGGGAGAGGGTGCTGAGCAGCAGTTCCGGCAGGGTCAGGCGCAGCTGGGTCTGGATGCTTTCCAGGATCTGCCGACTGTTGGCTTCCATGGCATCATGAAGCAGGCGGTTCATGCTTTGCTTGAGGCTTTCTTCGATTTTCCAGCTGATCTCAACCTGCAGATCGTTGGACAGGTCCTCAATCATCTGCCGCACGTGTTCCTGTTCCAGCAGGCGCACTACGGATTCAGGCAGGCTTTCTTCCGTCGCTGCAGCAGGCGTGGCCACTGCGGACTGGTCGGTATCGAAGGCGGGCATGATTACATCGGCCAGAACCGGAATGCCGTTTTCATCCAGTGCCAGATTGCCTTCCGTGGGGGAAATTTTATTTTGTGAAGAATAGGCCATGCGCTTCTCCTGCCCGTAAAGGCAGTCCCCTTATTGTATTTGCTGCACGGGTTGTGCAACCACTTATAGTTTGTGTGACTCCAGTGGGTACCCGCGATCCCGATAAAAGCGGTAACGTTCTCTGCCTTCCTGGCGACGTTGTTCCTGTTGATCCACCACTTCAGCCACTCTCTCAAAGCGACTGAAAAACAGTGGCACTTGTGGTGCCAGGTTTATCAGCACATCCGTATGAGCGTCCGGTTCGGCATCATGCCCGATCACGATGGGTGACTGGGAAGCCGAGGACCCGGTATGCACTGCATGGGGCAAAAAACCATCTTGCCGATAGGTCCACAACAGTTCATCCATATGCGCGGTTTGAGCAGGAGAATCGGTGTGGACATAGATGCGATGTCCCAGGCCATAGGCCTTTTCTACCAGACGACAGGCAAAAACCGCACGCGTATGCACATCTTGTCCCTGTAGCAGGTAAAAATCAACTCGCGTCATGGCGGGTACCTCGCCGGCAGCGCATTGTGTGCATGGGCATTAGCCGATAAAAAACATGAAAAAAATCGTTTATTTCCCTGTTATTGCTCCACAAAAAGCTGTGGAGCCTCCTTGCCCCCTGGGTTGTGCTCAGCGTGATGCCGGGGTGCTGTCAGCATGCCAGTTTGCCTGGCAGCGGATCAAGAGGCAGATTTTTTAGCCGGACAACGGTCCAGCAGAAACTGGGTGAGCAGGGGAACCGGTCTTCCTGTGGCCCCTTTTTCTGCGCCCTGCTTCCAGGCCACACCGGCAATATCCAGGTGTGCCCAGCGTTGTTTTTCTGTGAACCTGGAAAGAAAACAGGCGGCCGTTATGGTGCCGGCACCCGGGCTACCGATATTGGCGATATCGGCAAAGTTGCTTTTCAGTTGTTCCTGGTATTCTTCCCACAGGGGCATTTGCCAGGCGCGGTCACCGGTAAATTCACCTGCCTTCAATAAATCCTGTATCAGGGGTTCATGATTACCCAACAGCCCACTGGCGTGTTTACCCAGGGCTACCACGCAGGCACCGGTCAGGGTGGCTACGTCTACGATAAGCTCCGGCTCAAAACGTTCCGCGTAGGTCAGGGCATCACAGAGTATCAGGCGCCCCTCGGCATCGGTATTGAGCACCTCGATGGTCAGCCCGGACATGCTGGTGACCACATCGCCCGGTTTGCTGGCAAGGCCATCGGGTAGGTTTTCCGTGGCCGGTACCAGTACCACCAGGTTGATGGGTAGCTCCAGTTCACAGCAAGTGTTCATGACGCCCATCACACTGGCGGCTCCGCACATATCAAATTTCATTTCGTCCATGGCGGCGCCGGGTTTGATGGATATACCGCCGGAGTCGAAGGTAACGCCTTTACCTACCAGTACCACGGGTTTTTTACTTTTATTGCCACCCCGATAATTCATCACAATGAGTTTTGCGGGTTGGCGGCTGCCTTTGGCTACGGAAAGCAGGGAGCCCATACCCAGTTTTTCCATATCCTTCTCTTCAAGTACATCCACTTTGAGCTTGCGATAGTGATTTCCCAGCTTGCGGGCCTGCTCCGCCAGGTACGCGGGGGTGCAGACATTGGCAGGAAGGTTACCCAGGGTGCGGGCAAGTTGCATGCCGGTTGCCAGGGCGGCACCATCCTTGATGGCTTGTTCACCCTGTTTCAGTGCGCCACGATTGGGTAACGCAAGCGTGAGTTTTTTCAGGGGGCGTTTGGGAGGTTCTTTCTTGCTCTTGGTTTCATCAAAGCGATAACAGCTGCTTTCGGTGGAAATGATTGCTTCTCGGACCTTCCAGTAGTGGTCCCGATGCTTGAGATTCAACTCGCTGAGATAGCTCATGGCTTCCGTTGCGCCACTGCTGTTGAGGGCGTTGGCCGCAGCAGCGCAGGCCTTGCGGTACGCGCTATCGGAAAATGATTTGGTCTTGCCCAGGCCCACCAGCAATACCCTTTCGCAAAGTAAGCCCGGTAATTGATGCAGCATCAGGGTTTCCCCGGGGGCGCCTTCGAAATCACCACGGCGCAGAATGGACGAAAGTACCCCGGCACAGGCATCATCCAGGGCTTTGGCGGCCTCACTCAGGCGACGCGGCTGATGGACGCCAACCACGATACAAGCACTGCGTTGCTTTTCCGGATTGCCGCTTTTGACACTGAATTGCATGTGCATCTCCCGAAGATTATCTGGTCTGTTTGCAGAGAGTTGGACTGGTAGTATAGGGTAGCCCCGGCACCACATCCGTGGGGGGGATGGAACGTGCTAGTGTACGGGAAAGTTTATTGATTTTCATGCCACCCGAAGTGGAAGAGCAGTACCCGGGTGGATTCAAATGTAGCACATGAGTGGCAGCTCAGGTGTCGTGAACGGGTGGGTTCCTTGGGAATTATCGATCGCTATGTGTTGCGGGAAGTAGGGTTGACCTGGTTGGCGGTAACCCTGGTGCTCTGGCTTATCCTGGTGAGTGGCCGCCTTTCCAAATATCTGGCCATGGCGGCAGCCGGTGAGCTGCCTGGAACGGTGGTATTCAGTTTGCTGGGGTTGAAATCCATCGGTTTTCTCGTTTTTATCATGCCATTGGCCCTGTTTCTGGGGGTGATGCTGGGGCTGGGCCGTCTATACAAGGATAGTGAAATGGCCGCCATGGCGGCCTGTGGTATCGGTACCGCGCAACTCTACCGGCCCCTGATGGGGCTTGCACTGGTGGCTGCGCTGTTACTGGGTTGGGCCGCCTTGTATCTGACACCCGCCACGGCGGCCCTGGGCTACAGTCTGCGTGCTCAGGCAGAGCAGACAGCCGATCTGAGCACGGTGGGGGCGGGGCGTTTCAAGGAGATCCGTAACGGCAACCTGATTTTTTACGCGGAATCCATCTCCAGTGACCGTGCGAGCATGGAAAATGTGTTTGTGCATAACCGCGAAGGAGAGCAGGAGCGGATCCTGACTGCCGCCCGGGCCTACCAGACCTGGGACGCGGATACCGGCGATCGCTTTTTGGTGCTGGTGGATGGTTTCCGTTATGAGGGAACCCCCGGCAATGCCGATTACCGGATCCTGGAATTTCGTCAACATGGCGTGTTGCTGGTGGCTGGTGAAGCCAGTGAACGCCTCAAGGTAGACGGGATTCCCACGGCGCGACTCTGGGGTTCCACGAAGGCTAATGAACAAGCGGAGCTTCAATGGCGCCTGGCGGTGCCATTATCGACACTGGCACTGGTATTGATGGCTGTGCCCCTGTGCCGTACCACGCCACGCCAGGGCCGTTATGGCCGCCTTGCAGTGGGAGTATTGGCATTCATTATTTACTACAACCTTATGGGCACGGCACGGGTTTGGCTGGAACAGGGCGTGTTGCCACCCGCAATCGGCATCTGGTGGGTGCATGCCTTGCCAGTACTGCTGACAGTGGTGCTCTTCCAATGGCCGGCACAACGCCGCCGGCAGGTATCGTGATGGGGATTCTTGATCGATACATCGCCAGGGTGGTGTTGGCTGCGACGCTGATGGCGCTGTTTGTGGTGGTAGGCCTGGATACCTTTTTCAGCTTCGTCGGCGAAGTGGCTGACATTGGCAAGGGTAATTATCAAGCGGCCCAAGCCCTGCAGTATATTGCCCTTACCATTCCCCGCCGCATCCATGAATTGTTTCCCATGGCTGCCCTGCTGGGTAGCCTCATGGGCCTGGGCATGCTGGCTTCCAACAGCGAGCTGATTGCCATGCGCGCGGCGGGCTATTCCATCGTTCGTGTGATTCGTGCGGTATTGCAGGTGGGTGTGTTGATGTTGCTGGGGACTACCCTCCTGGGTGAATTTGTCGCGCCTGGCATGGAACAGCAGGGACAGGCCCTGCGGGAGATGGCACTCAATAATCGCATTACCTTTCAGAGCAGTAATGGCTACTGGCTGAGAGATGGCCGCCAGTTTATCCATATACGTCAGATGCAGGGGTCGGCCGTGCTGGAAGGGGTCACCACATACGATGTCGGGAAAGATCACCGCCTGGAGGAAGTGCTGTACATTCCCAGCGCCCGAAATCAGGGAGATTCCTGGATACTGGAGGGCGCGCGGCAAAGCCGGTTTACCGATAACGGCGTGGTTACGGAGTATCGACCGCAATCAGTACGGGATAGCCTCCTGGCCGCGGAGATCCTCGACGTGGTGGTGCTGGAACCGGATAGCATGTCTGCCCGTGAGCTATACCGTTATGTGGCGTATCTGACCGCCAATGGCCTGGAGTCCGGGCGCTACCGCCTGGCCCTGTGGATCAAGCTTACAGCGCCTCTCGCCGGGCTGGTAATGCTGTTTCTGTCCGTTCCCTTTGTGTTTGGTTCACTGCGCTCTGTGGGTGCAGGTCAGCGCTTGTTGGTCGGGGTGATGGTGGGTATCGGCTTTCAACTCCTGACCCAGACGCTGAGTCATCTGGGTCTGGTCTATGGCGTCAACCCGATGATCAGTGCCCTGACGCCGGTTTTGCTGTTCCTGGTGCTGGGTATGGCGGCCCTGCGCCGGGTCTGATTCCGGGTTATATTCAGGTATTGCGTAAGTACTCCTTGGAGACCACGGCAGTGACGCTCTCCGAATAGCGGTCATGCCAGCTACGCTGGTGTTTATCGACTAAAATCCATAGGAAGCCCAGGCCCGCGCAGGCCAGTGAGACCATGGCGGCAATAAAACGGAGCAGGGCCTGCGACCAGGAGATGGGGCGGCCATCGGGGCACTGTACCCGCAGACGCCACGCCCGCATGCCCAGCGTTTGGCCGCCGTGAACCCAGAACCAGCCATAAAAAAAGAAACAGACGAACAGGAGAAAGCTGCTGAACAGTGGGTTGTTGGACACGAGTCCCTTTCCCTGGGTGGCGGCAGTGAGTATGGCGGTAACTGTGAATAATACGGCCAGTAACAGCAGGCTGTCATAGAGCATGGCACCCAGGCGCCGCCACAGGCTTGCAGGGGTGTAGGAAAGCGGGGTCGATGTCTGTTTGGGCTTGCTCATGCAACAATGATCTGTTGGTAAACAGCGGCAGGGTAACGGGATGTGCGACAAGGTTCAATATGGCAAGCTGAATCCGGCTGTGGTACACAAGTGCTGGAGGTAAGTAGACTATAAACCACGAGGTGGATTGAAACTGATGAGTATATTCGCAGAATTGGCTGCCCGTCCGGGTGTTATCGCGGCGGGTGAGTATTCCTATCGAGGCGATCGCTTTCATTGTAAGGGTGATCTTAGTGAAGAGCAGGCACGCATGGCTTCTATCATGTGCCGGGCCACCAATCTGAGTGTTCACATGCAGGCGCATTTTCTCGCCATGAGTATGCCAGAGTGCCCCTTCAATCCGGCGTCGGGATGGACTGTACGAGGGCCCCACTTCACGGTTTGCGTCATGGCCAATGTGTTTTGTTTTCTGGATAATACGGCCAGCTCGCTCAATGAAATCATGCAATTGATGAAGAAACACCTTGGTGATGAACCGGAAGACCTGGTGTGAGCAACGGCACTGCCGGTAAAAAAAATTGATAAGCAGGAGGATGTATGCAAAGTCTCGATGAATTAATGAATCTTTCCGGTGCCGTGGCGAGTTTTGAATTCACTGACCGGGGTGAGCTTACCGATCATCGCAGTATCGAAGGAACAGAATTGAGCGCCGACGTGCTGGACCTGGTATCCCATGTATGTACCGCCAATATTTCCATTGCCACCATGCAGGCCAGAGGTTGGGAAAAAGTGACCGGGCAAAGTGGTTTTTACCCCATAGAGGGCTTCACTCTGGTTGGCTTTGAGCTGTCCACCGTATCCAATGGAAATCGCGGTGTGGTATTGCGCAACGACGAGGCCGATTACCAGGCCGCCTATGATGCCTTGGGCGTATAGAAGGGGGGCATATGATTCGCCGTTTACTAGCTATTGATGGTGTGAATACCATCTGTCATTTTCGCGATGACGGTGCCCTGGTGGAAGGTCATGGGGCTTTGGATGAAAAGCATATGGTCGGATTGGCCATGTTTGCACATGATTATCGCAGGATTGTGCAGAGTAATGCCGATCAGTTATCCATGTTCAGTCAAGTCAATGGCTGGACGCCACCCAGTGGCTGGATCGTGCATGGAGTCCATGGAAGTGTATGCAGTGTTGGAAATCTGGTGTGCATTGTTGAAAACAATTCAGCATCTCTGACGGAAATCATGCGCGAATTGGATGAGGCAGCGCATTACTAGGGGATCTATGATCGCCTTGACCCGAATGAGTAAGGTATTCATGACAATAAACCGCCGTGCAGGCCGGAATCTTCTGAACCCCCCTGCCAGCGCCATGAGATACCGGCTTTCGCCGGTATGACGATACTTTTTCTTCTAGCTGCCGTCATTGCGAGCGAAGCGTGGCAATCTCACTGAGTTGGCTGCGGGATATGGAATCCTACCGGTTTGATGCCAACCGAATGAGATTGCTTCAC
>CBDUNQ010000015.1:0-13126 GCA_965368625.1 uncultured Gammaproteobacteria bacterium | reverse complement strand
AGTACATCCGGAAACCCGGTGGCACCGGCGACATCGATAACACTGTCGTCATCGGCGCCTGGGTCGGCTTCCGGTTCTAGGCCGGAATAACCAGGACCTTGATCATCACCCTTCGCAACACTGGGATTGAACAAGCCTGCCCCCGCATCGAGCATCAAGGCACCTTTGATTCCGCGCGCAGTTGCACATCCGCCGGGCAGCACTGTTCCTGTGGAACGATTCCATCACGTGCCTCGTACCAGCCGCGGGTACGGTTGACCACACCCACCGCCATCAGCATCACGGGCACTTCGATGAGAACACCGACCACCGTGGCCAGAGCAGCGCCGGATTCAAAGCCGAACAAGGCAATGGCGGTGGCCACCGCCAGTTCGAAGAAGTTGCTGGCACCGATCAGCGCAGAGGGTCCGGCCACACAGTGCGGTGAACGCACCGCGCGGTTGAGCAGGTAGGCCAGCCCCGAGTTGAAAAACACCTGGATCAGGATGGGCACCGCCAACAGCGCGATGATCAGCGGTTGTTGGATGATCTGTTCGCCCTGAAAGCCGAATAACAGCACCAGCGTGGCAAGCAGTGCGGACAGGGAAACCGGGTGCATGCGGTCCAGCACCGTTTGCAGGCGCAGGTGGCCGTGCTCACGCCTGAGCAGATGCTTGCGCCACAGGTTGGCGATGACCAGTGGCACAACGATATACACCAGCACCGACAGCAACAGGGTATCCCAGGGCACGGTGATGGCGGACAGACCCAGCAGCAATCCGACGATGGGTGCAAAGGCAAAGATCATGATCACGTCGTTGAGCGCGACCTGGGACAGGGTGAAGTGCGGCTCGCCTTTCGACAGGTTACTCCACACGAACACCATGGCGGTGCAGGGTGCGGCCGCGAGAATGATCAACCCGGCGATGTAGGAGTCGATCTGTTCCGCCGGCAGCCACGGGCGGAACAAGCCGCCGATGAACAACCAGCCGAGCAATGCCATGGAAAACGGTTTCACCGCCCAGTTGACGAACAGGGTCACGCCCACTCCACGCCAATGCTGCGTCACACCTTTCAAGGCATGCAAATCCACCTTGAGCAGCATAGGAATGATCATCAGCCACACCAGCACCGCCACGGGCAAATTGACCTGCGCGATTTCCAGTTCGCCGATGGCTTGGAAGGCGCTATTGAAAAAATGCCCCAGGGCGATGCCGACGACAATGCATAGAAAGACCCACAGGGTCAGATAGCGCTCGAAGAATCCCATTTCGGCGCCGCCCGCTTTCCTCGCGGTGGTTTCACACTGAGCGCTCATGCGCAACAGGCGCTGTCCGGCCGGTTGGGCATAGCCGTCAAGGCCGTATAATCATCGGTGTAGGGCAACGTATTGACTACACCCCCTGCCGTATCCGCCAGCACCTGCTGCACCCACGCGGGCAAGGCAGCATGCAATTGGTAATACACCCAGGTACCCTGGCGGCGGTCGGTTACCAGGCCAGCCCGGCGTAACTGGGCCAGATGGCGGGAGATCATCGGTTGCGAAACACCCAGCGCATGGGTCAACTCACACACGCACAACTCCTTTTCCCGGTGCAGCAGTAACAACGCGCGCAAGCGCAATGGATGAGCCAGGGCGGTAAAAACGGTATCGGCAGTGATATTCATCGGCATCAATATATGGTTTCCAATATATATTGTCAACCATATATTTTACTGGTGGATCGTGCACGCTCGGATTGTCGAAATCATGCGGTGCTTGCCCTGATCCCAGACACGGCATGGCCAGGGCCCCATTGTCACGACCCTGGCCAGTCTATTCAGCCTACTACGCAAAGTCCCTCACTGAATAATCAATGGAATCTGTGTAATGCTGGTTACGGCATCGTATTGATGTCCCAGCAATTCCACATCGATGATATTCGCCGTATAGTTTCCCGGAGGGGTTGCCGTCGAGGTATTCCATATATGAATGAATACTCCGTTGACTGGCGTATCATCGGTCAGAGTTGCGACCACCGCACCAGTTTCATCACGTATCTCTATGGTAACGATCGCTCCTTGCTGACGAACAAGCTGTTGATCCACTACGCGGCCGGCGAGAAAGATTGATGATCCGGCCGGAAAGGTATCGGTAAAGAGGATGCGCCCTACTTCATTTCTGTAAGCACTCAACAATATATCGGTTACTACTCCTGGCAGGGCATTGCCCTCCCAGCTGGCCGATGCCATCACATAGGGCGCGGCCATACCTGTATTCAGCCAGGCATCAAGGATATTGTCACCCTCATTTGCCAAAAAGGCATTCTGCTGAGTATTGGCGTTATGCAGGAATTGTATATATTCCCAGCTTGTCGGTTGATACATCAATTGTATATCCGCGGATACCGCACCAGTGGGTGGATTCAGGACAACTTCATCCCAATAGTCGTATACACCACCTGGACCGGGGCTCCCGAATTGGTTCGCAGGCACCGGCACGATATTGCGTTCCTGCGCTGCATCGACACTCATGCCATAGGGTGGAATGCGGTTATCCTTGGATACATAGTTATTCAACACAAAATGGAAACTTTCATGGGAAGTCCCAGGCGCCTGTGCACCCACATCGCCCAGGGTATAACTTACATTGCCAGTGACCCGGTCAAAGGCAATGGGTAAGTCAGGGCTGTAGCCAAGGCCAAGTAACTGCTGCGCCCACTCCTGGGTCAAGGCCCCATGCACTTCATAGATTTTGGTATTGGTGCCTTCCAGATCCAGAATCGTGTCGACCTGTGTGGGCACACCATCAATATCAACGGTCAATGAGCCGTACTCACCATCTTCACGGAGCAGTGAACCACCTGTGTCATACCATTTCACGTTCAGCCACATGCGTCGTCCTTCCGGATAGCCGGAAATCAGTTTGTGGCCTGTTAAATTAACAACCTTCACGTTATCGCCTGTAACCGACAATGACGCAGCATTATTCAGGTTGGCTTTTGCGCGGATGATGCCATCATTCATTGCCGCGATTTCACCGGCGGTAAGCCCGCCACCCAGTACCAGTTTGTTCTGACTGTCCAAATACTGAATCGCCACCGGCATCCAGTAATTACCACCGGTAAGATCATGGGAAGGCAGATCTGTGCGCACTTGAGGATTTTTGTTACAGCCTTGCCCAACCGTTGGGGACATATGGCAGGTTTGGCAGGTGAAATAACGCGGTGTACCGTCCGCATAATTTCCACCATTACCTGCCAGTTGGGCCGCAGTATAAGCTGCAGCTATTGAGCCGGATTGCAGATCAGTCGGCAATTGTGCATAGTCTGAGACCAGCAGGGTGGATAATGCACTGGCCTTATGTTCACTATAGGTACGCTCCACTACCCCATATTGATGGGGAAAGTTGTTAAAAGCGGCTTTCTCTTCAACCGGTGCACCCGGAACCCCACTAAAGGTTCCCGGCAGCAACGGCGTTTGCGCACCATGATTATGGGCCAAATCACCCACTACCGGATTCGATACATCGTGACAGGTACCACACATGTCAGAGGAACGGTGATATTGCGATTGTAGAAATTGATGCCGTGCCTCCGCATCATTATAAGGACCAAGCTTCGCACCCTCATCAAAAATAACGTATTGGCCGCTGCCATAATTACCGATTCCACCCAGGTTTGCCAGGAATGGAGGATTTTGCACCCCCAGATGTTCGCTATTGTCGGGATTGGCTAAAAGATGACATGAGTCACATTCCACACCATCACGATCGCCGCTTTGCGATAGCAATGAACCATCTGTAGGAGTGGATCTTCCTTCAAGCCAGCCGGTTGGCGTATGGCATCGGATGCATAAATCCCCGGCACCATCGAAATCCTGTTCCGCGATCGCCACCGTGGCCCAGAAAATCGGGTCACGGCTGGCGTGGGCCATCATACTACCTCGCCATTGATGGGCTTGTTCCGCCGTTGGATCATAGTCGCCGTGGCAATTATCGCATCTTGTTACCGACTGCAGATTACTCACTTCCCCAGGTTGCGTACCAGGCATCTTTACTTCATTGGGTACAATATCTGCGGCAAAGGCCCGAACACAGAGCAGGCTCAACAAAATAAACAAACACCCGATTGTTTTGCATTTGATCATTTCGCTACTCCTTTTATGTTGGGGCACCTTCCCGATGGTTGGAATATGGGTGAGCACAAACGTCAAGAGTAGAGGAACACAGTCATGTATCGCCCGCATTGATTTGGCACAAATCTTTAGCGAACTCGCACCTATGGAGGATGGTAGAAATCACGCCGCTTACTGAAAGGAAAATCGACTAATAAACAAACGCTATCAGGATCATAAGATTTATTATTCTATGGGGGAAAAACGCGTATTCAAGGCAAGGCGGTATCTACAGACATTTCAAATGTTTGAGTGATATCAGCGGGGAAGCACGCTCCAGTATATTTTCTGATGCGAGAACAATACGATCTATTGCACGCTGCGCAGCCTCGTCTTTTTCATCAGACAGGCGGAATACCGGCTGCACCTTCTTTGCATTGGCATATATGCTCCTGAATACCCATTATCGGGCTTCGTTGAGGAGTCCGCGACACCGGGGTAAGCCCCCTGGCGGCGGTCCTGCGCGGACCGCCGCGTAATTGATTTTGGCAAACTCAGCGCTGCGCGCGTTTCTTGCCACCCATGTCTTCCAGCTCAGCGCGCTGCTCATCGGTTAGAATGGCATTGATCTTCGCACGTTGCTGCGCTCGCAGGAAAATCATATCGGCCTTCAGATCGCCCTGAGCATCCGCGATCGTACGCACCGCCACTTCATCAAGCGGACTTTGCATCGTCAGCGATCTCAACTGTTCACGATTCGCCTGCACCTTATCGCGTTGATCGCTCATCTGCTGTTTTGATGCTTCCATAATGGCCTCAATCTGCGTGCGTTGATCATCTCCCAGGTTCAACTTTTTGGCCATGCGATCCAGCTTAAACCCCTTGTCGCCTCGTTCATGACCCGAACCCATATGATGACCACCGCGCTCACAGTCCGGCCGGTCGCTGTACTGCTTGGCGGACACTGTCGCTACAAGTCCCAATGAACTTACGATCAATACACTGGCCAACAGCGCTTTTGATGACTTTTTCATGATCAATCTCCTATCTCTGTTAGTGATGCTCTGTGAATCAAAGCATGCCGCCAGACTAGTGATTTTCAGCGTCAGTGTGTGTCGCATCTGAGTAAGATTATGTAAAGATGGGTAATTGTAGAAAAAAGAGTCATTACTTTTACCTCTCATTGTGTCAACATCAGTACTGGTATTATGAACGAGATCGGACTATGCCATGAACCGGATACTGCTGGCGGATGATGACATCGAATTGTGCAGGATGCTAAAGCAATACCTGGAAGTCGAAGGCTTCCAGGTGGGTATGAGTCATGACGGCAAGTCCGCATTGAATCAGGCCCGGACAGGCGACTACGACCTGATCATACTCGATGTGATGATGCCACAACTCAATGGCTTTGATGTTTTACGCGAATTGCGCAAAGACTCTTTAGTGCCGGTGCTGATGTTGACGGCCCGTGGCGAAGATGTGGATAGTATTATCGGCCTTGAGCTGGGCGCTGACGACTATCTACCGAAACCCTGCAACCCGCGCGTACTGGTCGCCCGCATCCGCGCTATATTCCGGCGTTTGCAATCACAAACACAACATGGAGAAGAATCTGCACCACCGGAAGTCTTGAAACTCGATGATCTTGAGGTTCAAAGCGGGTCGCGCACGGTTTTCCTGAATGGGCGACCCGTCACCATGACGAGCACAGAGTACAGTGTGCTTGAAGTACTACTGCGTGAAGCCGGCCACGTCGTATCCAAGGCGGAATTATCGGAACGCGCCCTGGGCAGGGAGCTGACGCGCTATGATCGCAGTATCGACATGCACCTTAGCAGTCTGCGCAAGAAGCTTGGACCTCTTGCCAACGGCGAGGAAAGAATCAAGACCGTTCGTGGCATCGGTTACCAGTACGCGCGTTGATGATGAACCGCCTTTTCTGGAAAATTTTTCTCTCCTTCTGGATTTCGCTCATCCTGTTCGCCGGCGCCGGTCTGCTGGCAGCATCGCTCTTTCTGGAGCGAGCACGCGCGCAGGATGAGATCGAAAGTCCACGTGACCGGCATTTAACCTATATCAACGAGGCGCGATCAATCGCGAAAAACGAGGGAATTGAAGGCCTGAAAACATGGTTGAGGGAACTGGATCAAACAGAGGCAATCCCCTTTTTACTGATCGATGCTGAAGGCAATGATTTACTTGATCGACCCATATCATCTTATCTTGCGGAACGCTTGGATCGAAGGTGGAAGTCACAGCACCCCATGGATGGGAAACGATCACCGGGGCGCCGTGACTTGATTCAGATACCCGGCGCTGGACACCACCTGCTGGTGCCGGACTTTCAGGCGGTAACCCTGAATAGAGTGCTGCGTAGACCGCGGGTCATCGCACTTCCCGTCATCGTGGCCGCGATTATCAGCGGGCTGGTCTGCTTCCTCCTGGCTGAATATCTCACCAGGCCTATACGGCGACTCAGCAATGCTGCCCATCAATTCGCTGCCGGTAATCTCAGTTTGCGGGTCGCGTCAACCATGGGTGGACGTCGGGATGAAGTCGCAGATCTCGCCCGTGATTTCGACCATATGGCCGAACGCCTGCAGATTCTCATCGGCTCACAAAAGCAGTTGCTCAGCGATGTTTCGCACGAACTGCGCTCACCGCTGGCTCGGCTGCAGGTGGCATTGGGACTCGCGCGTCAACGCCAACAACATCAGACCAATGCCGAACTGGATCGCATCGAACACGAAGCCGAACGTCTGAATGAATTGATCGGACAACTGTTATCACTGACGCGCCTGGAATCCGGTACTCAGCTCGCCCATTCAGAACCGGTTGATGTCGCCGTCCTTTTGGCGGAAGTCGCCGAGAACGCCGATTTTGATGCGCGTGCTGCACATCGCCAGGTGCGCACCATCCATAGCCAGTCGGCAACCATCAAGGCCAACGAACCTCTGCTGAGAAGCGCCCTGGAAAATGTTGTGCGTAATGCAATCAGATACACGGATGAGAACACTTCCGTAGATATCACCCTGCAGCACGACCCTGAGGACCCCGGCTGGCTGCTGGTTCAAGTGCGCGACCATGGTCCTGGCGTACCGGGCGATATGTTGACGGAATTATTTGAGCCCTTCGTGCGCGTGGGTGATGCCCGCGACCGGGAGAGTGGCGGGTACGGCCTGGGACTGGCGATTGCGGAACGCGCCATACGCCTGCATGGAGGCGTGATATCCGCAAGTAATGCACCGGATGGCGGACTCAATGTGCGCATTGGCCTACCGCTGAATCAATCAAAAAAACACTGATAATGAACATCTCGATATCAGAATAAAATGTACTACTCAGGCAGAAAATCCTTTTTTCCTTTTCGGTGACGCCAATATTCATTGTGAACACAGAACGCGGGGTGTCGCCTTTCCCTGGTTTATACATTTCTACGGGGAAAGGTGCATATTCAAGGCACGGAAGCTATCAACAGACATTTCAGGTGCATGCGTTATATCAGCGAGAAAGTAAGTGGACGTAAAGTTACGAACCAGTCAGAACACTCGTACGGAAAATCCGGCCTGCTTGATCCGATGCGTAACAATGCAGCGGTACAGTCTGCTAAAAACATTCCATCACCTCTATCCTACCACACAGGATAGGGGTGATGGTTTCAGGTTAAAAGTTACGTATATTCGTACGTTCGTGGCATCAATGTCCTAACATCCAGGGGCGTTTTCCGTTCTGGGACTTCATGATATTTGGATTTTGATCAGCAGTCGGCTTTTGATGATGATGGCAGCTGGAACCACAAACATGGCCTTTACTTGTACGAGGTTCGTGCGCACTTCTCTCATTGGTTTGATGTGCCTTGCGCATGAATGCTGGCATCGTGTTTACATGTGGCGCAGTGAGATAAACACGGCCAGCTTTTCCGCCGCACTCGGGGCATTGCGCAGGTTCTCGTGATTCGGACATGTTGTTGAGTTTTGTAAAAGCATTGCCGCAGGTTTCACAACCATATTCGTAAATAGGCATCAAATTATCCTTTAAAATGCGGGGCTGACCGGAGTCAGCCCCGGTTGATATTATTTATCTTTCCAATATGAGACCGGAATATCACCATTGGCATCAAGGAACTTGGTGGGTCCATCTGCACAGGGATTGATATCAAAGTCAAAGATTTCTGTCGGCAGGAACAGTGTGGCGCAGACATTGGGAATATCGACAATACCGCTGATGTGACCCTGTACTGGTGCCGTACCGAGAATGGCGTAAGCCTGCGCGCCCGAGTAACCAAACTTCTTCAGGTATTCGATGGCATTCAGGCAGGCCTGTCGATACGAAACATGCGCATCCAGATAATGCTGCTTGCCGGACTCATCCACCGAAATACCCTCGAAGATCAGATGCTGTTTGTATTCCGGCTGAATGGGGGAGGGTTTGAAGATCGGGTTCTTCACGGCATATTTCTCCACGCCGCCTTTAATCACGTTTACACGGATGTGAATCCATCCGGCCATTTCAATTGCGCCGCAAAAAGTGATTTCACCATCACCCTGTGAGAAATGCAGATCGCCCATGGAGAGACCACCGCCTTTCACGTAGACCGGAAAGAACACGCGTGAACCCTTGGTGAGGTCCTTGATGTCACAGTTCCCGCCATGTTCACGCGGTGGCACGGTACGTGCGGCTTCAGCCGCAGCAGCCTTGGCATCACCGGGTGCCATCTTGCCCATATGGGCTGTATCGGCATAGGGCGGTGCGGCCAAAGGCGGTACACGTTCTGGATCAGTCGCAATTAATGCGCCTTCACGTTTATTCCACTCATCCAGCAACTCTTTGGAAGGCAGGCATCCAATCAGACCGGGGTGCATAATGCCCGCAAAGTTAACGCCAGGTACATGTCTGGATGAGGTATAGACACCGTTAAAATCCCAGATAGATTTACGTGCATCAGGGAAGTGTTCGGTCAGGAAGCCACCACCGTTTTCCTTGGCAAAAAATCCGTTGAAACCCCACTGAAATTCAGCCAGTGTGCCGACATCCAGGATGTCCACCACTAGCAAGTCGCCTGGTTCAACACCTTCCACGCCAATCGGGCCACTCAGATAGTGGACCTTGGTGAGATCCACATCGCGCACATCATCTGCAGAATCACTGTTACCGATCTGACCACCAGTCCAGTCAACGCATTCAAGAATAAAGTCATCGCCCGGCTTAACCCAGGCATACATAGGTATGTCTGGGTGCCAACGGTTGTGAAGACAATCATGGGCTTCGGGGGGTTGTGAGAAATCAATGGAAATGAGTTTTTCCGCCATGAGCATACTCTCCGACATGTTAGTGATAACAAAAAGACATGCCAAATGGCATGCATAAATGCCCTAGAGCAGATAGCGTGCAAAACGAATAACTAGTTGTTTTGTTGTTGTAAAAGCAATATGTCATTCAAGTCGACTATAGAATGTCACCACACAAAGTGACAATGTCATTACTGTAGTGACAATCTGTTACAAATTAGAGTGACATTGTCATTGTCACTTTGTCTTTTCTCGCTATTAACATGTGTTATTGCACTCTAATAGCGTTAAGTAGTTGTTCGCCTATGAGTTTTACATGCGTGGCACACTAGTTGCTCAAGTGGGGTTGTCCCAAGTTTTTATTTGCTCACTTGATTGAACTAGGAGTCATCATGAAACGACAATCTCCACACTCTTTTTTGCGTAAGGTCAGAAGCTCGCTTCTGTCTATGACGCTGGCAACGGGTCTGGCATCGCCTGTAGCCTTTGCTGAAGTCAACACGACAGGCCTGGCTGTTACGGAAGACACGGTTAAAGTCGGTATTCTGCATTCGCTGACCGGCACCATGGCAATCTCTGAAACCGGTGCCCAGGAAGCGGAAAAACTCGCTATCAAGCAGATCAACGAAATGGGTGGCATTCTTGGCCGCAAAATTGAGATTATCCAGGAAGATGGTGCATCTGACTGGCCTACCTTTGCAGAAAAATCTCGTAAGTTGCTGGTAAAAGACAAGGTAGCCGCCGTATTTGGCTGCTGGACATCAGCTTCACGTAAAGCGGCACTGCCGGTATTCGAAAAGGAAAACGGATTGCTGTACTACCCGACTTTTTATGAAGGTTTGGAACAGTCGCACAATGTGATTTACACCGGACAGGAAGCAACACAGCAGATTATTGCGGGACTGGACTGGGTAGCCAAGGAAAAAGGTGCAAAAACCTTTTACCTGATTGGTTCTGATTACATCTGGCCACGTACCTCCATGAAAATTGCACGCAAGCACATCGAAAACGTGCTGGGTGGTAAGGTTGTGGGTGAAGAGTATAAGCCACTGGGTAACACCAGTTTCGGTTCGGTAATCAACAAGATCCGCCTGAAAAAGCCTGACGTGATCTATGCTGCCGTTGTAGGTGGCAGCAACGTGGCTTGGTTCAAGCAGCTGAATGCAGCCGGTATTACCGGTGCCAAGCAGACACTGTTGACGATATCTGTTACTGAAGATGAAGTCCTGGGTATTGGTGGTGCCAACCTCGTGGGCTTCTATTCAGCCATGAAATATTTCCAGAGTCTCGACAACGAAAACAACAAGGAGTTCGTTGCGGCTTTCAAGGAAATGCACGGTGATGATAGCGTTATCGGTGATGTTACACAGGCAGCTTACTTGGGACCATGGCTGTGGAAGATGGCGGTTGAAAGAGCCGGTTCCTTTGATGTCGATAAGGTTGTTGCAGAATCTGAAAAAGGCGATATCGAGTTGACCAGTGCACCGGAAGGCTATGTCAAACTGCATTCAAACCATCACCTGTGGAGCAAGCTACGTATCGGTGAATGGAAAAAAGATGGTCAGGTTAAGGTGGTATACGAATCTGAGCTGATCGAGCCGGATCCATTCCCGGAAGGTTATCAGTAAGCAAGTACGTTTTTCTCCTGAAATCCGGGGCGGGTTGATACATGACTCACCCCGGTACCCTAAAACCTAACCGGCGGAGTGATTCAGATGAGCGGATATTCATTTGAAGAGTTACAGGCCATTATTATGATGCAAGGATTCGCCGGGATCAGTCTCTTCAGTGTATTACTACTGATGGCGCTGGGCCTGGCAATCATCTTCGGACAAATGGGTGTAATTAACATGGCGCATGGCGAATTCATGGCTATCGGCGCTTATACCACGTATATGCTTTCCTCGTTAACCGAGTCCTATTTTGTAGGTTTTCTCGATTACTACTTTATCTTTTCTATAATCGCGGCCTTTCTGATTGCAGGCGGCATCGGTTATCTCGTTGAACTGGGCCTTATACGGCATCTTTATAAACGACCACTGGATACCCTGCTGGCAACCTGGGGGCTGAGCCTGGTCATGCAACAGACCTTCCGCAGCATTTTTGGTGCCCGAGAAGTGAGCCCTACCCTGCCAGACTGGCTCATGGGCTCTGTACAGCCGACAGAAATGGTGGACATACCGATCAATGGCCTGTTCGTACTGGGACTCACAGTACTGGTCACCGGTGGTGTTTTTTACCTTATGTTTAAATCCAGCTGGGGTCTGAGGGTTCGCGCAACGACACAGAATCGTGTCATGAGTGGTGCCGTAGGTATCAATACCAAGAAGGTTGACCGCCTGACCTTTGCGCTGGGTTGTGGTATCGCAGGTGTGGCTGGCGCGGCTTTCACTACTATTGCCTCTACTGGCCCAACAACTGGATCTCTCTATATCGTTGATACCTTCATGGTTGTGGTCTTCGGTGGCGCAGCCAGCCTGTTTGGTACGATTGCTTCCGCTTTTTCAATCGCGCAGGCGCAATCCATCATGGAATTTTTCCTGAGTGGATCCATGGCAAAAGTCTTCACCTTGCTAACCATTGTAGTGATCCTGATGTTGCGGCCGGAAGGTTTGTTCTCCATCAGGGTTAGAAAGTAAGTCTACGGGGAAATCATTATGACTTTTTTCTATGAAAAATTACTGGGTGGCAAGAATGGCGCGATTGGTCTGGCGATTCTCGCTGCGCTGATACTTATTGTCTTCCCTTTAACACTGGATATATTTCGCCTGAACTTGGTGGGTAAATATCTGACCTATGCATTCGCAGCCGTCAGCCTGGTGCTGATCTGGGGTTATGGAGGAGTTCTCAGTCTCGGTCAGGGTGTGTTCTTCGGACTCGGAGGATATTGCATGGCCATGTTCCTCAAACTGGAAGCTTCCAGTCCTGAAAATACGACGATTCAATCGACGCCAGGGATCCCGGATTTTATGGACTGGAATCAGCTTACGGAACTACCGTTCTTCTGGGTACCCTTTGAAAGCTTTACTTTCACCCTGATAGCCGTACTACTGGTGCCAACAATATTTGCATTCATTATCGGCGTGGCAATGTTCAAACGCCGTGTAGGGGGTGTGTACTTTGCGATCATCACCCAGGCGATTGCCCTGATTCTTACCGTATTGATTGTCGGACAACAGGGTTATACCGGAGGAATCAATGGTATCACTGACCTGCGAACCCTGAATGGATGGGATATCCGTGATGACAGCTCCAAATATATCCTTTATTTCGTCAATGCCTTCCTGCTAATCGGATGTGTGCTTCTGGGCCGCTGGATACTGACCAGCAAGTTTGGTCGCCTGCTGTTGGCGATGCGCGATAAGGAAGATCGGGTGCGTTTTTCCGGTTATGACGTCTCCAACTTCAAGATCTTTGTTTTCTGTATTGCAGCCATGATCTCGGCCATTGGTGGTGCGATGTTCACCCTGCAGGTGGGCTTCATGTCACCGTCATTTGTCGGCATCGTACCTTCGATAGAAATGGTTATCTTCGCCGCAGTCGGTGGTCGTATGTCACTAATCGGCGCTATCTACGGTGCATTGATCGTTAACTTCGGGAAGACTGTCTTCTCGGAATCCATGCCGGAAGTCTGGTTATTCCTGATGGGTGGACTGTTCATCGCCGTGGTGATGTTCTTCCCGAATGGACTGGCAGGACTGTATGAAAAATACCGTGGCAACCTGAAGAACTGCATTATGAATGGTGGTACATGCCTGCGT
>CBDUNQ010000014.1:0-13576 GCA_965368625.1 uncultured Gammaproteobacteria bacterium | reverse complement strand
TCGGCGCTCAGGCGCCCCGGCGGTAAAGAGAGACCATGCCAAAACGCACAGACATCAACAGTATCCTCATTATCGGCGCCGGTCCCATTGTCATCGGTCAGGCTTGTGAATTCGATTATTCCGGTGCCCAGGCTTGCAAGGCGCTGAGAGAGGAGGGCTTTCGGGTCATTCTGGTGAATTCCAATCCGGCCACTATCATGACCGACCCCGATATGGCCGATGCCACCTACATCGAGCCGATCAATTGGAAGACCCTGGAAAAAATCATCGAGAAAGAGCGCCCCGATGTATTGCTGCCCACCATGGGGGGGCAAACGGCCCTCAATTGTGCCCTGGACCTGGCGCGTGAGGGGGTGTTGGAAAAATTCGGTGTGGAAATGATCGGTGCCAAGCGCGAAGCCATCGATAAGGCCGAAGACCGCGATAAATTCCGCCATGCCATGACCCGAATCGGCCTCGATATGCCGCGCTCCGCCATTGCCCACAGTATGGAGGAAGCCATCCAGGTGCAGGCCCAGATCGGTTATCCCGCAATCATACGGCCTTCCTTCACCATGGGGGGCAGCGGCGGGGGTATCGCCTATAACAAAGAAGAGTTCGTGGAAATCTGCGAGCGCGGTCTGGACCTGTCTCCTACCAATGAATTGCTGATTGAAGAATCCATCGCCGGCTGGAAAGAGTATGAAATGGAGGTGGTGCGGGATCACAAGGATAACTGCATCATTATCTGTTCCATCGAAAACTTCGACCCCATGGGGGTGCATACCGGTGATTCCATCACGGTGGCGCCTGCACAGACGCTCACCGATAAGGAATACCAGATCATGCGCGACGCTTCGCTGGCAGTACTGCGCGAAGTGGGCGTGGAAACCGGTGGCTCCAATGTGCAGTTTGCCATCAATCCCGAAAATGGCCGCATGATCATTATTGAAATGAATCCGCGGGTGTCGCGTTCCTCGGCGCTGGCTTCCAAGGCCACCGGCTTCCCCATTGCCAAGATCGCCGCCAAGCTGGCGGTGGGCTATTCCCTGGATGAATTGAAAAACGATATTACCGGTGGCGCCACGCCGGCTTCCTTTGAACCCTCCATCGATTATGTGGTTACCAAGATACCGCGCTTCACCTTTGAAAAATTTCCCCGCGCCAATGACCGCCTGACCACGCAAATGAAATCCGTCGGAGAAGTGATGGCCATTGGCCGCAGCTTTCAGGAATCCTTGCAAAAGGCCTTGCGCGGACTGGAAACCGGAATTGATGGATTAGATGAGATAGTTAACATAAATGACGAAAATATAAAGGATATATTGCGCCGTGAATTGCGTGCCCCGGGCCCGGACCGGATCCGTTATCTGGCCGATGCCTTTCGTGCCGGCTGGACCCTGGAGCAAGCCTTCAAGACCAGTCACATTGATCCCTGGTTCCTGCGTCAGATCCAGGAATTGATCGAGTGCGAACGCGAAGTGCAAAAGGTCGGTATGGATGGTCTGGAAAAGGAATTGCTGTTGCGCCTCAAGCGCAAGGGGTTTTCCGATCGCCGCCTGGCCCGCTTGCTGGATGTCAATGAGCGCTCGCTGCGTAAATTCCGGCACATGCTGGGTATCCGTCCCGTCTACAAGCGCGTGGATACCTGTGCCGCGGAATTCGCCACCAATACCGCCTACCTGTATTCCACCTATGAAGAAGAATGCGAGGCCGATCCTACGGAGCGGGATAAAATCATGGTGCTCGGAGGTGGTCCCAACCGCATCGGGCAGGGGATCGAATTTGATTATTGTTGCGTGCATGCGGCCCTTTCCATGCGCGAAGATGGCTATGAAACCATCATGGTCAACTGCAACCCGGAAACCGTATCCACCGATTACGATACCTCCGATCGCCTGTATTTCGAATCACTGACCCTGGAAGATGTGCTGGAAATCATCACCCTGGAAAAACCCAAAGGGGTGATTGTGCAATATGGCGGGCAAACGCCATTGAAGCTGGCACGGGCCCTGGAAGCGGCCGGTGCACCCATTATCGGTACCTCGCCCGACTCCATCGACCTGGCGGAAGACCGCGAGCGCTTTCAGAAGCTGATACAAAAACTGGGTTTGAAACAGCCACCCAACCGCACGGCGCGCACCACGGAAGAGGCGGTGGTGCTGGCCAATGAAATCGGTTATCCCATCGTGGTGCGGCCTTCCTATGTACTGGGCGGTCGTGCCATGGAAATTGTGCGCAGCGATGAAGACCTGTTGCGCTATATGCGTGAAGCGGTGAGTGTATCCAATGACTCCCCCGTGTTGCTGGACAGCTTCCTGGATGATGCCGTGGAAGTGGATATCGATGCCATTTGTGATGGTAAGGATGTATTGATTGGCGGCATCATGGAACACATTGAGCAGGCGGGGGTGCACTCCGGTGATTCCGCCTGTTCCCTGCCGCCCTATACCCTCAGCGAAGACATTCTGAACCGCTTGCGTGAACAGATGCGCGCCATGGCATTGGAGCTGAACGTCATCGGCTTGATGAATGCCCAGTTCGCCATCCAGGGGGACGATATCTATGTACTGGAAGTGAACCCCCGTGCCTCGCGCACCGCGCCCTTTGTATCCAAGGCCACGGGGCGACCGCTGGCCAAGATTGCCGCGCGTTGTATGGTGGGCATCAGCCTGGCGGAGCAGGGGCTTACCCAGGAAGTGGTCTTGCCCTTCTATAGCGTCAAGGAAGCGGTTTTCCCCTTCGTGAAATTCCAGGGTGTGGACCCGATTCTCGGTCCTGAAATGAAATCCACCGGCGAAGTCATGGGCGTGGGGCGCAGCTTCGCGGAAGCCTTCGCCAAGGCGCAGGTGGGGGCCGGCGAACGCCTGCCCCGCTCCGGGCAGGTATTTATCAGTGTCCGGGATGCGGATCGCCCCGGTGCCGTCGCCCTGGCCAGGGACCTGGCGGATCAGGGGTTTGTACTGGTAGCCACCAGTGGCACGGGCGCGGCGATTCAGGCGGCGGGCATTGATTGTAAAATCGTCAACAAGGTGACGGAGGGTCGTCCGCACATTGTGGATATGATAAAAAATGACCAGATTTCCCTGATCGTCAATACCACTGAAGGCAAGCAGGCACTGGCGGACTCCTATACCATCCGCGGCGCTGCCTTGCAGCGCAAGGTGAGTTACAGTACCACCCTTGCCCATGCGGTCGCGACGAGCATGGCCCTGCGCTATCTGGATGTGGGTAGTGTGGAACGTTTACAGGATTTACATAAGGAGAGTGTGCAATGAGCAAGGTCCCACTTACCGTTCGTGGTGCCGAGAATCTCCGTGCCGAGTTGCAGCGATTGAAAACCGTGGACCGCCCCAGGGTGATCGATGCCATTGCCGAGGCGCGCGCACATGGGGATTTAAAGGAAAATGCTGAATATCATGCGGCGCGTGAGCAGCAGAGTTTCATCGAAGGCCGGATCAAGGATATCGAGGGCAAACTGTCCAATGCACAGATTATCGATGTCACCCAGATGAATGCCGGTGGCAAGGTGATTTTCGGTGCCACCATCGATTTGATGGATGAAGATACCGAAGAGGAAATCACCTATCAGATTGTCGGAGAGGATGAAGCGGATATCAAATCCGGTTTGATTTCCTTCAACTCACCCATTGCCCGGGCCCTGATCGGCAAGATGGAAGGGGACCCGGTGGATGTGAAGGTGCCGGGTGGTGACAAGAATTTTGAGATCATTGCCGTCCGCTACGAGTGAATACACCCCGATCCATCCGTAACCAGGATTTTCGCTTGCGGTGATGTCTGCGCGAACCGAAATGGCAGAACGTCTGTTACTCACCCTCTGGGTGGGGTCTCTCTGGGCCATTGGTTTTATCGCTGCACCGGTATTGTTCACCCTGCTGGATGACCGGGCATTGGCCGGCAGCCTGGCCGGTGAAATGTTTCGCGCTACCGCTTACCTGGGCATGGCTTGTGGCGTATTGCTGCTGGTTTTGCAATTGCTAGCGGCACGTCCACTGCGCTGGCGCTTCCTGGTGATGCTGGCCATGGTATGTCTGGTGGCCCTGGGTCAGTTTCTGGTCACTCCCTGGATGGGTGCGTTGCGTGCCGATGATCTGGCGGATAGCGCCCTGTTTGCTCGATTACACGGCGTGGCATCGAGTCTGCACCTGCTCGTCAGTGTGCTGGGTTTGGTGCTGGTGATCGCTCCTGTGACGAACAAGCGCTGACGACCATCACTGGGAGTGGTCTGGCTGATGGCGTGAGCGCCACTGCTGGAAGTTGGGATAGGTCTTGTAGTCGCCACTCACGGTGTACTCGAGTACATTCAGCAGCCGGTAGAGCTGTACCACGGAATCCACACGAATAATTTCTTTTCCCCTCTGATCATAAAAAATCAGCGTCGGAGAATAGAAAAGCCCCAGTTCTTCCGCCCACTGCGCAGAGGTGGTACGCAAGCCCTGTGGAGTGATTACCGGGGTATCCCCCCACATATTGAGCTGTACGAGATCAAAATGTTTCAGTAGCTGGCGAATTGCCCTTTGCTGTAAAGGGCCGGTATGGAGAATGTCGCAGGCATGGCAGTCGGGTTGTTCGAAGAACACCAGCAGGGGCTTGTCCGCAGGCCAGCGGCTGCGGTCCAGGGCATAGGGGGGAGACAGGAAGAATTCTTCGTAATTCAACTCCTGTGCATCAAAGGTAAGCGGCACATCGGCGCGTGCCAGGTAGCTGCGAAAGGATTCCTTGCGATAATGATCGTCGGCGACATACTCCAACGCGGCGCGAAATTTGTAAGGCGGGTAGTAGCCGGGTAACCGTAAGGCTTCTTCGCCCTCCAGGTTGTAAAAGATCAGTGTCGGTGTGAAATTGGTGTCCATGTGATCGGAAAAACTGCTTTCCGTCCACTCTTTTCCCTGCAGATCGATGACTTGGCGGCTGCCATGGATATCGATGCCCACCACATCGAAATACGTGCGCGTATAGTCGCGGATATCCGTCTTGCCGAAATTGTTTTCCAACAAGGCATAGCAATAGGGGCAGCGCTTCTGGCCGAAGTAGACCATCAGTCCGATCTTGCCCTCTTTTTCGGCTTCCCGAAGATCTTCATCCAGGTCAAGAAAGCTCAGTTTAAACCAGTGGGGGAGGCTGAGGGGTTCCTCCAGGGCGCGGTCGTCAAATTCACCTTCGAAATCCAGATCGGGGGCAGCGGCCATGGCCAGGCGTAAGACCAGGGGCAGGAAAAACAGCAGAAGGATTCCACGGGGAAAGCGGATTCTGTGCATGCGGTGAGTGAGTGACAGTACCATTATGGCTATTCCAGCAGTGGAATGATTCTACGCCTCGTTCGGCTTCAGGATAACAGGAAAACGGCGCTTGCAAAGCCCGGGGTGCTTGTATGTAGCCTGTGATTCGCTTAGCATCGGGCGGCATATTTTCGGAGGAGAACAATACAATGCATAAAAAAATCACCCTGGCATGTCTGTTGGCGGCGGCAACGGCATTGCCGGTAAGCGGTTTTGCGGCCAAGGATCTCAACTATTCCTATGCCGAGCTGGGTTATTACAATGTTGATGGTGATGCGTCGGAAGGGGATGGTTTCAGAGCATTTCTTTCCGGGGGCGTACATGACAATGTGCAATTGCGTGCCACCTTCATCAACGCCGATATCGATACCGTACAAGGGGTAACCACGGATATTCGCGTGGATGAATTTCAAGTGGGTATCGCGGGCCGTTATTCCTTTGTAAAGGGGGTGGATGCCACCGCCGGTATCGATTACGTGGTACAGAACTATAGTCGTGCCCTCAAGGATGACACGGAAGGACATGTGGCCGACCTGGGTATTCGGGTAAAGATGTTCAAGAAATTCGAAATGAATGCGGGTTTCATCACCCAGGTGCTGCATGAAGACAGCTCCAATGGCTTTTATCTCGGTGCGGTTGCCGATCTGACGAAGAAGTTTTCCGTCAGCTTTCGCGCGGAAGACAGTGATGATGCCGATGAGCGCAATTATTTCCTGGGACTGCGTCTGAATTTCTGACGCTTGTCAGGTGGTACAGTAAAAAACCCGCTCTCGGCGGGTTTTTTACGTTTTCTGGTACCGGAAAACACCCTTATTGAGGCAGGCTGATTTTCGTGTTCTTCTTGCGTGGGCGGAAGAATAATCCAATGTTGCCAATACGTTGTACCAATTCGGCCGAACAGTGTTCCGCAATGCGGTGGAGGATTTCGTCGCGGGCATCACGGTCGCCCACCGTGACGCGGATTTTCATTAATTCATGGTGTTCGATAGACTTGTGAACTTCAGCGAGCACGGCTTCGGTCAAGCCCTGATTTCCTACCATTACCACCGGTTTCATGGGGTGGCCCAGGGAGCGAAGGTGCTTTCGTTGTTTTTCCGAGAGAGTCATGTGGATTCCAGCAATACGATAGGTTTGATGCAGGCCGGGGAGTATACCTGCTGCAAGCCATCGCTTCCTACCATTTGCTTACAGGGGATACTCCGGGTGAGGGTTCATGTCGCGCAGTAAAAGCAGCCAGCGGTGGCTGCAGGAACATTTTTCCGATGAATATGTCAAAAAGGCCCAGCGGGAAGGCTATCGTTCACGTGCCGTGTATAAACTCGAGGAAATACAGGAGAAAGACCGGATTTTGCGTCCGGGCATGACCATTGTGGACCTGGGAGCTGCCCCCGGGGGGTGGTCACAGTACGCCACACAGCGGCTGGATGGGCGTGGGCGCATTGTGGCTTCCGATATCCTTCCCATGGATGCATTACCCGATGTCACCTTCCTGCAGGGTGATTTTACCGAAGATGACGTGTTTGACGCCTTGTGCGTAGCCATAGGGGAATCACCGGTGGATCTTGTAATGTCCGATATGGCCCCCAACATAAGCGGTATGGAAGCCGTTGATGTGCCAAGGGCAATGTATCTTGTTGAATTGGCCGTAGATCTTGCAGGAAAGGTACTTGCCCCCGGGGGAGATCTCCTGTTCAAGGCCTTTCAGGGCGAGGGTTTTGATGCCCTGGTCCGGGAGTTGCGTGGACGTTTCTCCCGAGTAGTGATTCGTAAGCCCAGGGCATCCCGGCCGCGAAGCCGGGAAGTCTATGTGCTGGCGAGGGGATATAAACTGTAGTAAGGTTTGGAGTAATACCGGAAGATTCCGGAAAATGCCCATAGGATCAAGGTGTTTTTCGATTTCATGCCGAATGGATCCATGAGGTGGTCGCTTTGAATGACATGGCAAAAAATTTAATTCTGTGGGTAATTATTGCGGTTGTGTTGATGTCCGTTTTCAATAATTTCGGACCGCCAACGCAACGTGCGCAAACCATGGCGTATTCTGACTTCATCGCTGCAGTGAAATCCGGTGGTGTGGAACGGGTGGTGATTGATGGGCGCACCGTGCAGGGTGAACTCTCCGGAGGAGAAAAGTTTTCCACCTATACCCCCAATGACCCCAAGATGATTGATGATTTGCTGGGCAATGGCGTGCAAATCAAAGCTCAAGCGCCGGAGCAGGATTCGGTGCTGATGCAGATCTTCATTTCCTGGTTCCCCATGTTGCTCCTGATCGGTGTGTGGATTTTCTTCATGCGTCAGATGCAGGGTGGAGCCGGTGGCCGGGGAGCCATGTCTTTCGGCAAGAGTCGTGCACGCATGCTGGGCGAAGACCAGGTGAAGGTGAACTTCAACGATGTGGCCGGTGTGGAAGAGGCCAAGGAAGAGGTTTCCGAACTGGTGGAATTTCTGCGTGACCCCGGTAAGTTTCAAAAACTGGGTGGCAAGATTCCCCGTGGCGTACTGATGGTCGGGTCGCCGGGTACAGGTAAAACCCTCTTGGCCCGCGCCATCGCCGGCGAAGCCAAGGTGCCCTTCTTTACGATTTCCGGTTCCGATTTTGTGGAAATGTTTGTGGGCGTGGGCGCTTCGCGGGTACGCGATATGTTCGAACAGGCGAAAAAGCATGCCCCGTGCATCATCTTCATCGATGAAATCGATGCCGTGGGCCGTCATCGTGGTGCCGGACTTGGCGGTGGACACGACGAGCGCGAACAGACCTTGAACCAGTTGCTGGTGGAAATGGATGGCTTTGAAGGGAATGAAGGGGTCATCGTCATTGCCGCAACCAACCGCCCTGATGTACTGGATCCCGCATTGTTGCGCCCCGGTCGTTTCGATCGGCAGGTGGTCGTTCCCCTGCCCGATGTGCGCGGGCGTGAACAGATCCTCAAGGTCCATCTGCGCAAGGTGCCGGTGGCGGACAATGTAAAACCGGGCTTGATTGCCCGTGGCACGCCGGGTTTTTCCGGTGCCGATCTGGCCAACCTGGTCAATGAAGCCGCCCTGTTTGCCGCCCGCGGCAACAAGCGCCTGGTCGATATGGAAGACCTGGAAAAGGCAAAAGACAAGATCATGATGGGCGCCGAGCGCAAGTCCATGGTCATGAATGAAGACGAGAAAAAGCTGACCGCTTACCATGAAGCCGGTCATGCCATCGTGGGTCGTCTGGTGCCTTCCCATGACCCGGTATACAAGGTCAGTATCATTCCCCGTGGCCGTGCCCTGGGGGTGACCATGTTCCTGCCCGAAGAGGATCGCTACAGCTACAGCAAGCAGCGCTTGAACAGCCAAATTTCCAGCCTGTTCGGCGGTCGTATTGCCGAAGTGCTGATTTTTGGTGAAGACATGGTCACCACCGGTGCCTCCAATGATATACAGCGCTCTACGGAACTGGCACGTAACATGGTGACCAAATGGGGGCTTTCGGAAAAACTGGGACCACTGACCTACAGTGAAGATGAAGGAGAAGTATTCCTGGGGCACAGTGTAGCCCAGCACAAGAGCGTTTCCGATGGCACGGCACGTGCCATTGATGATGAAATCCGGCGCATCATCGATAGTAACTATGCACGGGCCGAGCAAATCCTGAAGGATAATATGGACAAGCTCCATAGCATGGCATCCGCCTTGATGAAATATGAAACCATCGATGCCGATCAGATCGATGACATCATGAATGGCAAGGATCCACGTCCGCCCCAGGATTGGGACGATACCCATTCCAGTTCGGGTGGAACCGGGGCGGCCGCCGATAAAAAAGAAAGCGGTACCAGTGACGGTACCATTGGCGGACCTGCCGGCCAGCATTGAGCCGCCCTGCCAGGATCAACCGGCCTCAACAAACCTTGAGGCCGGGCTCTGAATAGTATGCGTAAAGCCATTCCACTGGATTGTGCCGGACGGCCACTGGATCTTTCCCTTCCTGTGGTAATGGGGATTCTTAATGTAACCCCTGATTCATTTTCCGATGGTGGCCGCTACAGTACCGTGGAGCGCGCGCTGGAGCAGGCCCTGCGTATGGAGCAGGAAGGCGCGGGAATCATTGATGTGGGTGGGGAATCCACTCGACCAGGCGCGCCCGAAGTATCCATTAAGCAGGAGCTGGAGCGAGTACTGCCCGTGCTGGAAGCCTTGCGTGGGCGCTTGTCCATTCCCATTTCCATTGATACCCAGAAGCCGGAAGTGATGGCGGCCGCCGTTGCGGCGGGAGCGGGCATGATCAATGATGTCAATGCCTTGCGTGCCCCGGGAGCCCTGGACGTGGCGCGCGAAACTGGGGTGCCCGTATGCCTGATGCATATGCAGGGAAATCCGCGCACCATGCAGCAGGCTCCGGAGTATCGTCAGGTGGTGAATGAGGTGGGCGATTTTCTCGAGCAAAGGGCTGCTGCCTGCATGGCAGCGGGCATACCCCGTGAGCGGATTCTGCTGGATCCGGGTTTTGGTTTTGGTAAGTCCGTGGATCATAATCTGCAATTGCTGAAGCAGCTTGACCGGCTGGTGGCGCGGGGGTTTCCCGTGTTGGTGGGGCTGTCGAGAAAATCCATGATTGGAAAATTGCTCAACCTGGATACAATGCAGCGCCTGCATCCCGGGATCGCCCTGGCGGTGCTGGCGGTTTGGCAGGGGGCGTCGGTGGTGCGTACCCATGATGTTCGACCCACGGTTGAAGCCATTGCCATGTGTGTCGCGGTGCAACGCGGCTCCGAGGAGTAAAAATTACATGTCGCAGCGTAAATTCTTTGGCACCGATGGTGTGCGTGGTCGCGTAGGTGAAGGGGTTATCACCCCTGAATTCATGCTGAAACTGGGTTGGGCCACGGGGCGTGTGCTGGGCTGTGCCGGGCGGCGCAATCTCGTGGTGATTGGCAAGGACACCCGTATTTCCGGTTACATGTTTGAATCGGCACTGGAAGCGGGATTTTCCGCCGCGGGGGTGGATATCCGCTTGCTGGGTCCCATGCCCACTCCCGGCATCGCGTATCTGACCCGTACCCTGCAGGCCTGTGCCGGTGTGGTGATCAGTGCCTCACACAATCCCTTTTACGATAATGGTGTGAAGTTTTTTTCCGCACAGGGCACCAAGCTGGCCGATGAAGTGGAATTGGCCATTGAAGAAGAATTGCAGAAACCCATGACCACAGTGGATTCCTCGCGCCTGGGCAAGGCGGAGCGGGTGGTGGATGCCGGTGGACGTTATATTGAATACTGCAAAAGCACCGTGCCTTTCAGTATGAATCTGCAGCACCTCAAGATTGTGCTGGATTGCGCCAATGGGGCCACCTATAACATTGCGCCCAGCGTGTTTCGTGAAATGGGTGCTCAGGTGATCAGCCTGGGGGTGCATCCCAACGGACTGAATATCAATGATGATTGTGGTTCCACCCAGCCGGATCGCTTGCGTGACGCGGTACATGAGCATGGTGCGGATCTGGGTATTGCCCTGGATGGGGATGGTGACCGCCTGATCATGGTGGATGACCGGGGTGAAATCGTGGATGGCGATGAACTGTTGTTTATCATCGCCCGTTCGCGTCAGGAAAGTGGCCACCTGAGTGGCGTGGTGGTGGGAACCCAGATGAGCAATCTGGGGCTTGAGCATGCCCTGCAGGCGTTGGATATTCCTTTCGCCCGCGCCCCCGTGGGTGACCGCTACGTGATGGAAATGCTGCTACAGCGAGGAGGGGTGCTGGGTGGAGAGTCTTCCGGACATATTATCTGTCTGGATCGCACCACCACGGGCGATGGGATTGTGTCTGCATTGCAGGTGCTGGAAGCCATGCAGTTATCCGGTAAAACCCTCTACGAATTGAAGCGCGGCATGCGCAAATACCCCATGGAAATGATCAACGTACCGGTTTCCGGCGCGGTGGATATCCATTCCGTTTCACCGGTGCAGGCGGCCGTTGAAGCGGCCGAAGCCCGTCTGAATGGCCGTGGCAGGGTATTGCTGCGGCCTTCAGGCACCGAGCCTGTGGTGCGGGTGATGGTGGAGGGCGAGGATTCGGAGCTGGTGCATCAGCAAGTCACGGCACTGGCGGCTGTGGTCGCCGATCACGCTTGACCGGGAAGCGCCCAGAGCCTATTTCCCATTGATTTTTGCCCCCTTCGCCGCTAAGCTTGCGGGCTGTTTTTCATGAATAAAAAAGGGAGAGTGGCATGCGGCGCACACTGGTGGCGGGTAACTGGAAACTGAATGGTTCGCTGGAAAGCATCCGCCAGTTGGTGGCCGGCATTCAGGCCGGCATGGCCGATGTGAAATCCGATGTAGCGGTTTGCCCTCCCTTTATTTACATTCCCGAAGTGGCTTCCCAGTTAAAGGGAACGGCCGTGGGCTATGGTGCGCAGGATGTCTGTGACCAGTCTGCCGGCGCCTTTACCGGTGAAATATCCGCTCCCATGCTCAATGACTTTGGGTGCAAATACGTCATCGTGGGTCACTCGGAGCGACGCAGCCTGTATGGGGAAAGTGATGAATTCACTGCCCGCAAGTTTGCCGCGGCGCGCAAGGCCGGCTTGATCCCCATTTTGTGTGTGGGTGAATTGCTGGAAGAGCGTGAACAAGGCATCACCGAGCAAGTGGTGGCGCGGCAGCTGGATGCCGTTATAGCCCTGGAAGGGGTGGCGGCCCTGGCGGATGCGGTGATTGCCTATGAACCTGTATGGGCCATTGGTACCGGTAAAACCGCAACCGGGCAGCAGGCCCAGGATGTTCACGCCTTCATTCGTGGCAAGATTGCCAAGGAAAATGCTGCTGTGGCGGAAAAGGTGCAGATTCTGTATGGCGGCAGCGTGAAGTCGGGTAATGCCCAGGAATTGTTTGCCATGCCGGATATTGATGGTGGCCTCATTGGCGGTGCTTCCTTGCAGGCGGATGAGTTTTTAGCCATTTGCCGTGCCGGATAAGCATCCTACACGTTTGTAATACGGCCACGGGCCGTTGGGAAGGTATATGTTTACCGTATTGTTGATCCTTCAAGTCATTCTCGGCATCAGCGTGATATCTCTGGTATTGCTGCAGCAGGGAAAAGGCGCTGATATGGGGGCTGCTTTTGGCAGTGGTGCCTCGGGGACCGTGTTCGGTGCCCGTGGGGGCGGTTCATTTTTCAGCCGTCTTACCGGCTTTCTTGCCGCCGCTTTTTTCATCAATAGCCTGTTGCTTTCCACGCCTCTGGTGAGGGATCCTTCCATTCCGAGCAGTGTTACCGAAGCCATCGCGCCCGCCCTGGAGGATTCAGTGCTGGAGCCTGAAGCCGTCCCGGCCGTTCCGGAAGATCTGCCGAGCCTGCCTGAGGTGCCTGCTGATGCGGTCGAGCCTGCCGCCACCGCTAAGGAAGCGGTTCAGGATGCAGCCCCGGATGCCGGAGGGGATCTGCCCGAGTAATCTTTTGCCGACGTGGTGGAACTGGTAGACACGCTATCTTGAGGGGGTAGTGGCCCAAGGCCGTGCGAGTTCGAGTCTCGCCGTCGGCACCATCGTAAGGAAAAGCCGTAGCCCGTGCAGGTTGCGGCTTTTTTTTTTCTAAAAACCCTGGCTAGCCATGGTTTTATTTATACCCCTAGTAACAGAGCTAAGGCTATGATTTGCAAAAAAATCCTTAGCTGAAGATCACTTGACACCCAGGAAGAAACTGCCCTAGACTGGCCGTGCTTACACGAGGTAGGCAAGGGTAGGATCACACGAGCGGCTTATCTTGCCGCAGGTTCACGAGCGCTGGAAGCTGAATAATGCTGGATAACTATCTACCCATACTGATCTTTATCTCCATCGGGCTGATGGTGGGTGTGGTACCCGTAGTGCTGGGCTTTCTTCTGGCACCCCATAAGCCTGACAGTGAAAAAAACTCCCCGTATGAATGCGGCTTCGAAGCCTTTGAAGATACCCGCATGCGTTTTGATGTGCGCTACTATCTTGTAGCTATCCTCTTCATTATCTTTGACCTGGAAATCGCCTTCCTCTTTCCCTGGGCGGTGGTGCTGGATCAGATTGGCCTCTTTGGTTTTTTCGCCATGATGGTCTTCCTCGGTATCCTCGTCGTGGGCTTCATCTACGAATGGAAAAAGGGAGCGTTGGAATGGGAGTAGCGATGCGAGCAGTAAGCAGGGCCCCCGCGAAGCGGGGATGCGCACGGCCGCGAGTCATCGCTCCGTCGGGTTACGCCTCTGCCGGGGTAACCCCCTCGGTTTCTGTCGGTAACCAGGCCCCCGCGAAGCGGGGATGCGCACGGCCGCGAGTCATCGCTCCGTCGGGTTAC
>CBDUNQ010000013.1:0-13677 GCA_965368625.1 uncultured Gammaproteobacteria bacterium | reverse complement strand
CCTTCAGTGCCATCCAGCAACTTGCGGATATTACTGCGGTGGCGCCAAAACAGCATCAGGGTGATGAGGGTCATGGCCAGCAGGTAGGCTGGCTGGCGATCCAGTAGCCAGAAATACCCGGGTGTGAGGAGTATGGCCACCAGGGCCGCCAGGGAAGAGATGCGAAACAGGGCGGCCATCACCAGCCAGGTGGCAATGGTGGATAAGCCAACCCAGGGGTTCAACCCCAGCAAAACCCCCAGTGCAGTGGCAACCCCCTTGCCACCCTGGAAGCGAAAGAACACCGGATACAGGTGGCCGATGAAAGCGGCAAAGGCCACCGCTGCGAGGATCTGCGCATCGGCGCCCAGGGCCCGTGCCAGCAATACCGGCAATAATCCCTTCAACATATCCAGTACCAGGGTGGCCGCCGCCGCTTTTTTGCCGCCGATGCGCAACACATTGGTGGCGCCGGGGTTACCGGAGCCCTGGGTGCGCGGATCGGGGAGGCCCAGCAGGCGACACAGTATGATCGCCGCCGACAGGGAGCCAAACAGATAAGCCGTAATCACGAGTACAATATTCATCCACATGGCGCGTATTGGAAACGCTTCACGGCCGTGGGTCAAGGCGTGTTATTTGGTATAGTGGCGCCGCAACGGCGAAGCAGGGGGCGGGCAGGGCGTCATGGATATCATTTTTCTTCAAGCACTGCGTGTAGACGCCATTATCGGCGTGTATGAATGGGAACGCCGTATACGCCAGACCCTTACCCTGGATCTGGAAATGGCCGCGGATATACAAGCAGCCGCTGCAAACGACCGTCTTGAGGATGCCCTGGACTACAAGGCGGTGGCCGATCGCATCACCGCCTTTGTGCAAGCCAGTGAATTCCAGTTGGTGGAAACCCTGGCGGAACGTATCTGTGCACTGGTGCAGGAAGAATTTTCCGTGCCCTGGGTTCGCCTCACCCTGAACAAGGGTGGTGCCGTGCCCGGGGCCAGCGGTGTGGGCGTTCGTATAGAGCGGGGCCGTCAGGAGTAGATTTTGGCGCGTGTGTACGTAAGTATTGGCAGTAACATTGATCGGGCGGCCAAAATCCGCGCATCACTGCAAGCCCTGGCCGCGCAGTATGGCGCCATTCAGCAATCAAAAATCTACGAGAGTGTGGCCGTGGGTTTTGAAGGCGACCCTTTTTACAACCTGGTGGTGGGTTTCGATACAGATGAAAGCCCGCAACAGGTGGCCGCGCAACTGCACCGTATTGAAGATGAAAATGGCCGTGTGCGGGGTGGCGACAAGTTTGCCGCGCGGACCCTGGATCTCGATCTCCTGCTCTACGATGACATTCAGCTGGAAGATGGCAAGCTCATCCTTCCCCGCGACGAAATAACCAGGTATGCCTTTGTTCTACTGCCATTGGCGGAACTCATTCCTGATGAACAACATCCCGTGCTCGGGCAAACCTATGCGCAGCTATGGGAAGCCTTTGATGCAGAGAAGCAGCCGCTTTGGGTGGTGGAGCTGGAATAGGCTTGATGCCGGTTGTGTCGAGCAACGGCACTCGTGCCACAAACCAGTGATTTAATTAGCGCTCACCTTTGATCAGGGGTGGCGTTTTCCCGGATATGATTATCACATCGGCCTGTAGCCGATTTGCCACCCACTGTTGAAATGGGTTGGCTGGCGGCGAGGGAAATGTGGCCATGATTTCACCTCATCCAAATTACCTACAACATTTGTACGAGTGTTTTTGTTCGTAGGCTATGCCAGTATTGCACCATAGATCGGGCCATGAGCATGATTCAGCAGAAAAGATGAGTGTTTCGAGCCGGGCAAGTAGTGCAATTTTTTTCAAGGGGACGCCTTGCCACTACGCGGGTTGCTTTGCTTCAGCATTTCCGCATCCGGCTCAAAAACTGAATCACTAAAGCCTTCATTGACGATAAAGCGTATTGCTTCGCTGGTTGCGCCTAGCTGTTTGCCAAAGGGCGTGGCTTCACTTTTCAGGATGATGGGGCGCTCCATGACATTCGGGTAGATATGCATGGGCTGCCAGTACCAGACGCGGCCGCGCAGGGTTTTACTTTCCACAATGTCGCAGGCTTGTCCCGATACGATATTTTCATAATTGGCCCGTGGAGATTCTGCGCGAGTATATTTTTGTTCGGAAAGCTGGAAAGCATCCTGTATTTTTTCAGGCGTGAGATGGGCGGTGGTACCGGGTGCACCTGGGGCGCGGTTGGCTTCCGTATCGCTGAGTAGTTTAGCGAACAGCCTGGCAAGTTCGCGATTGCCCCGGAATTCCTCGAGTAATGCATCGTTTTGCTTGCGGCCAAGAATCGGGCTTTTTGTGCGGTGTATTTTTTTATAGCGATAGCGATGGCTGAGGGGAGTGCTTCCGGCGCCGGGTGCGGCACTTGATGGGATTCTGTCTTTCAAGGTGATCTTGTAGCGATCCCGGGCATTATCCATTTCAATGGAAAGAATTTCCTGTTTTACAAGTGAGCAGCGCCCATCCTCGGAAAAACGGTAGTCAGTACGATATTTATAAAGGGCATATTTTTCACCATGAAAATATTCCAGCTCTCTGTGAATGCCGACGCCTTCCTTTTTCCAGTCGGGTTCGGGATAGGGTTGGCCGGAAACAGCATAACCGGGTGGCAGGCTGGCTTTGGCCCCATTCCAATATTCCCCTCCCATTTGACGGGCTTGCTGTGCCATGGTTTTTTGATTGGTGCAGACGCCATAATGCACTTTCAGGAGAGGAATAATGGCCTGGCTTTCATCCACAATGCGCTCGATGAAAATGCCGGGAGGTTCCTGCACCGGTGATGCGTTTCCGTCTGCGGCCATGCAGGCAGAGGAGGCGCCGAGTAGCATAAAAAAAACGAATGAATTATTTCTCATGGCAGATTTTTTGAGGTTTGTACTTGTGAAATTTGAAATATACTCTATCATACTTTCCATGCGCGCCAGGGACGGTGTGACAGGATGCATCAAGAACATCCGTGAAAACAGCAAGGATGAATTACAAGGTATGAAAAAAATCAATACGATGTATCCCGCTATTCTTGTATTGCTCACAACTTTCGTGGTAACCCTGCCGCTGCACGCGCAGGCAGTCTGGAAGCCGCAGCATGCCTTTTCAGCCGAACTTATTGGTTCCAATCAAAATACCGGAGAGGTGTATCCCAGTACCCAGGTGACCATGGGTCAATCCGGTATGCGTATGGAAACACGCATTAAAGAGGAAGACCGTTCCCCCTTTGTATACCTGCAGAACTTCGCATCCCGTAAGACCTGGCTACTGGACCTGAATAAGGCATTTTATGCGGAAATTCCCGATGAATCTGCCAGTGATGATGCAGCGCAGGTAGCTGATACGGATTCAGGTGGGCTGATGAGTACTGAGCCCTGTATGGCCTTGGAAAAACAAAGCATGGGCACGCTTACCTGGCAGCAGCTTGAAGTTACCCGATGGCGCTGTAAAGAGAATGGCGTTGAGCGAGTTACGCAGTTATTCAGTACGAAGCTGGGAATGGTGGTGCATGAGCAATGGAGTAATGGCGATGTACTTTCGCTTTCTCATATTGTGTTGGATGCACATAAGGAAGAGGTTCTGTTTGAGCCGCCCGATCATTTTCAACAAGTGGATCTACACGTTTTTTTTACGGGCACACCGGAACTGAATGAATTCAAAGAAGAATGATAAAGATACGTTGTGCGTGAAACGGCACGTTGGTTGTTTTTATCATAATGTACTTTAAAAATAGGGTTTATTAATGTTTGCTAATGGAATATACTGTCTGCAAAATACATCTAAATAACGAAGCAGTGATGAATAAAAATGAAGTAAGTTGAATGGGGATTCGTATGATTTCTTTTGGGGAACATCCAGTCGCTACACACAAAAGCTGATTTTAATTCGCATTACTGCATGCGAAGCCCCGGTATTGCCGGGTAAAAAATTGATGTATCAGGGTATGAGCGAATAGCCCTGATACGTCAACAAAACTGCGTTTGTATAAAACACAGTTCAATTGGAAAGCAATGGAATATCGTAACCAATAATGGGGAGTCAACCATATGAAAATGAGTACTTTTCGTAAAATGAAGCGTCAACTTGGCCAGGGGATGACAGAATACATCATCATCGTGGCACTAATCGCTGTAGCGGCCATTGCTGGCGTTACGGCATTCAGTGACACGGTTCAGGGGAATTTTGCCGCAATATCCGAAGAACTTTCCGGTACCGACAGTGCTGCCAGTGGTAAGGCTGAAGCTTCTGCAGCAGCAGGAGAAGCGCTTAATGCTGCACAGAGCACGCAAGGTATGGGTAACTATGCGGAAGATGCGACTCACTAATCAGCGTCTTTCGTAGCGTTTATCGCTTGTTGATTGCAGTTGCCTGTGTAAACAGGTAACTGCTTCAATAAAGCAGTAAACCTGGCACCACCACCAGCACAAACGCAATTGTCCATGCCATAGGGGCTTGGGCTGTAGTGGGCTATTGCCTGCAAATTTTGAGATTGGGTAGTGGTTGCAATGAATTGATGCCGGCTGGATGCAGTTGATTGAGCGTCCGACGGCAAATGGTTGCAGGGAGCTGCCCGGGAAGTGCCGCAGAGCCGTCCGGGTAGGCAATCAATAAAACTGGAGTTGAGGGAAGGGAATGAAAAATAACAGACATAAGAAACCCGAAATTACCTTTCGGCAGTGTGGGCAGGCGCTTCCACTGGGGCTGGCCTTTCTCATGATGGCCGCACTGGGTGGCATCGTGTTGTTCAACACGGGTCAGTTGGCTTCAGAAAAATCCCAGGTGTCCAATGCAGCCGATGCCGCTACCTATAGTGGCTTGATCTGGCAGGCGCGGGCATTGAATTTTCAGGCCTATACCAACCGTGCCATGGTGGCGAACCAGGTATCCATCGCGCAAATGGTGAGCCTTTCCAGCTGGACCAATTATGGAAGGATTTCAACCAGAAATATAAACAACACCATTGGCTGGATTCCGCCATTGAAGCCCTTTACCCAGGCGGCGGAATCGGCTTTCACCGCCATTGATAATGTGGTGCAGGGCGTGGCCAGTGTGGCTATACCGGTGTTGGATACCGTATTGGAAGTGTTGAGTGCAACCCAGCAGGGGGTGTATATGGCGACCTTTGCCGCGACCCCCTCTGTAGTGAAGGCGGTTGCGGAAAAGAACGACAGCCGTTATTCGGTGGAATCCGCTTTTTCCATTGCCTCCATGGCACAAAATGCGGCTCAGTGGAGTCGATTGACCACGCGCTACGAGGATGATGACGCCGACATGATGCAACGCAAGGCGAGCATCATCATGAATTCCCGCGATGCCTTTTCCCAAGGCCGCAACTGGGATACTCCGAAGATCTATCTGTCGCCGGTCCATCGTCTGAAACTGGTGAAGGAAGGGCAAACCAGGCTGTTCAGCAAGGAAAGCAGTGACGATGATGGTTATTCCTTCCGCGGCAGATCATCCACTGAGCTGGAATGGGAATGGAAAGGCAAGGATACCCTCTCCCTCCATATGGAGCGTTTTTCCTGCAGCTGGCGTGGTTGTAAGTGGAAGCATGCGGAAATTCCTATTGGTTGGGGCGAAACCTATGCCAGTGAGGAGTTGGAGTGCTCGGGCTCAAATTCCGGTTCCGGATACTTTTCACGTTATGCATCCAATTGCCCGAGTTGGGGCAGTAACCGCAATGCCGAGCGGCTTGCCCATTCGGAAGCCGAGGATATCGGCGGGTATAACGGGGTTCGTGCCTATTATGACCTGACCGATCTGAGTGCGCGTAACCAGGACCCGAGACTGGTGCTGCGGGTGGAAGTCAGTACTCCGGCAAGTGGCGTAAAAACCTCCACCAAGAACCCCGGTATCGGATCCCCTCAGGGTGCGGCCCAGGCAGCGCGTAATGGAATAGGCACCGGCATGTTTTACGCAGAAGATAAGCTTGCGGCAGACGCCGTTGCCTCGGTAAGCAGCGGTGAAGTGTATTTCAAGCGGCCGCTGTACGGGGAAAATAGCAGGGGTAATGCCTTGTTTATAGGTGGCGTCCAAAAGAAGGAGTACGCCAGCCTCTATAACCCGTACTGGGAAGTGCGCCTTACCGAATTACCCAAGTCGCAGCAGTATGCCGCATGGGCATTGCGTTCGCCTGAAATTGTCGGTGCCTCATCCGGAGGGGCTGTTTCCGGTGCGCAGCGATATGCCAGTAGCCGGCAACAGGAAGTGCAGCAATTACTGAATACGCAACAGGCGTTGCAGACGGCTATCTCTGTGGCAGATAACACGCAACAGCGGGCAGCGCTGCAGCAGCAACTGACCACTGTGCAGAGTCAACTGAGCCGGGTGCAGCAACAGGCTTCGCAGCAGTTGGCATCGGTCCAGCAGCCACTGACTTCAGGACTGCAGCAGGGCTCGGCCCTGGGCCGCCAGCTGGCGGGTCAGACGGGGCAGGTACGGCAGGCGTTGCAAAATGGAGTCAGTGACCAGTTGCAGCAGCAGATCACCGATCAGCTGGAAGATACATTGTTACAGGCGTTGACCTCCGCCGCGCAACAGGGGCTACAGCAATATGGTGGTCAGTACTATGGCGATTCACTGGCGCTGTACAACGAAGCCAATGATGCAGTGGATTATGTGAAAGAGGAAGTGGTCGCACCATTGCAGGATCAGTTACAGGCACTGGAGGATGAATTGCAGGCCACGGCGGATCAGGTGGAGGCGGAGTATCGTCAGGCCGGTTCCGAGCTGCAAAGTCAAATCAACGGTATGGAGGGTCAAATTCGAAATCTGGAAACCCAGCTGGCAGCAGCGACTACCGATGCCGCACGCCAGGAAATTCAGGCTCGACTCGATGGAGCCAATGCGGATCTGGAAGGCCTGAGTGGAAATCTGATTGGTTTGGAGACTGATATGCAGAACCGCCTGGAAGAAGTGGCGCAAAACTACCAGACCCAGATTCAGGAAACCCAGGCGGGGATTGAGCAGGCTCTTGGTCAGGTAGGTGATTCCATGGGAACGCTGCAAGCCTATGAGGGTGGGGTGGTCGATACCCGCACCCTCTTTCAATAACACGGAAGCAGGGAGCGGAATTCATGACTCACTATAAACACATGCAGAATGGTAGCGCTCTGACCGAATTTGCGGTCCTGGCACTGGTGATGGTGCCTGCGTTCACTATGGTTCCCCTGTTGGGCAAGGTATCCAACATGAATCAGACGACGGTGCAGGCCAGCCGCTATGCGGCCTGGGAGATGACCGTCAGCGGTAAATCCAATGGCGTGTTGACCCAAGAAGTGGATGCGCGTTACTTCGCACGGAGTGACACTCTCATTCAAACCAATGTCGTCACACCAGGTGATAGTGATCAGAATGTGCTCTGGGGCGGTTACGGCGAAAACGAAGATGGCAAAGTAAACCGTCTATTTCGGGCAGGTGACAACAAGATTGCCGTATACATGGAAAACAATCCCCTACCGAGTGAAGCGGGTGGCTCGCTGATGACGGGGATCGTCGCAGTAGGCGATGCCCTTGATGGAACGATTCCGGGTGCCAATTGGGACCTGGAGGGCGAAGGCTTATATAACGCCCGCATTGGTGTGAATGTGGGCGCAAACCGCTTGCTGTCCGGTGGCAAGGATTGCCAGGGACGTGAATCGGATGAAACCTTTTCCTGTATATCCCGAAACAGCGCCATTTTGGTGGATAGCTGGAGCTCAAGCGATTCGGGGCAGGTTGTCAGCCGGACCAAGGCGTTGGTGCCGGCCGGTACTTTGCAAAGCCTTGGCGATATGGTTTCCGTGCTTGGGAATATCCCTTTGTTTGAAGAGCTGGAAGGCCTGGATGGCGCATTTGGCTATGTGGACCCGGATCAATTGCCGCCGGATCGCTATGGGGATCTGCGATGAAAACCGGCTGGCTGAACTCTGGTGTCTTAGCAGGTCTATTGCTGTTTGAGGGTATCGGTGGCATAGCTATGGCGCAAGCATCTGAACCGTTGGAGGCTCCGCCATCCACCCAACTCACCTGGGTTGCCGAAGATATTGTACAGAATGGCGTACCCATGCAGGTGCAGCAACTACAGTCCGGACTCTCCGTGGGCGAAGTGTTGAACTTTTATCGCACACAATGGAGTGGTGCGGCGCAGGGGGATGGACCGGCCTTTGTGGAAAACCAGGTGGGCGAGTGGCAGACGATCAGCCAACTCAAAAATGACCGGCAGGTGGTAGTGCAAGTGAAGCCGGGTGAGGCAGGAGGCGCGGAAGGGTTCATCTCGGTGGCGGATATCGGCGCCACACCGGAACGGGATCGGGAAGCCGAAGCCTTTCCGGCCATGAGTGGCTCACAACTGGTATCCAGTACCCGCTCCAGGGATGGCGAGAAGTTCGCCACCACCATTATCTACCTCAACAGCTTTTCAGTTGAATCCAATGGAAACTATTACAAGGAAGAAATGACAGCGGATGGCTGGAGCATGGTGCACAGGCTGGTGCAGGAAGATAACACCGTGATGCTATTCAACCGACAGGGTAAGTCCTGTGAAATAGCGTTGAGTGACAATCGGGGCAGGACGGTGATCCTGGCCAATATTCTGACGGATGAATCGTGATGAATGAGATTCCATGTACAACAAGAAATACTATGCGGAAGCAGCAAGGCAATGCTTCCGTTGAGTATGTGATGGTGTGCCTGATTCTGATTGTAGCCTTGTTTTCACCGGTATTGGGTGGAGATCAGTCGGTAATGGGCCTGTTCATGGATCGCCTGGCCGGCTTTCATGAGAACTCATCATTCCTGCTTTCACTGCCATGAGCTGTATGCCACTGGCACTGATGTAGAACAAACAATGATTTTAATTTTCAGAGGTGATCCCGTCTGATGCGGAACACCCGGATAACAACAGGAGATAACACGTGGCAACAATAGAAGAGCAAAGCCGCCGGGGTAGGAAAAGTAGCAAAACCTTTGTAATGCTGTTCCTGTCCCTGGCCTTGGGTGCAGGTGGCGTATATCTGGCCAAGGGGTTCATCGAGAATAAGGTGAACTACTACAAGAGCCAGCTGGAAAAAACAGAAGAAATGGTAAAGGTGGTGGTGCCCGTTCGGCCCATGGCGCGAGGCGAAGTGGTTACCGCCAGTGATCTCGCGTTGCGCGAAATGCCAGCTCGCTTCGCTCATGATAATGGCTTGACCGAAGCCAATCATGGCGTTGCCCTGGGGCAACGTCTGAGTTTTGACGTGGGTAAAGGCAAGCCATTGTTGTGGGCGCACCTGGAAGGTGGGTTGACGCCTACATTTTCCGGCAAGCTGGAGGATGGATTCCGCGCACTTACCGTTCCGGTGAACGAGGTGAATTCCATTTCCGGTTTTCTGCAGCCTACCGATAACATCGATCTTTTCCTGACCTATAAGGACACGGTGTTTCCGGTGATGCAAAACCTTCATGTGCTGGCGACCGGGATCAAGACGGAAACCGATAAAACCGGCCGCTCCACAGGGAAGACCTACAATACCATCACGGTGCAAGTGACAACGGATGAAGCAAAGAAAATTGTGCTGGCGCAGAGTGTGGGCAAATTGACGGCCACGCTGCGTAATCCTAAAGATGAAGGACCCATACCCAATCATACGCTCACCGTATCCGAGCTGCTCAATAAGCCATAGCCGGTAAGAAAACCGAAAGTGGTGGTGAAGAAGGGAATCGAGTACATCGTAGGTGGTGCCTAGAATACGCGCGCCAGCCCGATATGCATGGCAGGGAATGTTAACGGTATATCGGAAATTTTTTGCAATAAGTTAAAAAAAGATATGTATCCGCATTCCAAATAGAGATGTAGAAATTATGAATAAAACAATAGCAAGAATATTCGGCGCTTTTTTGCTGGTGCTGTTCAGTTTTACGGCAATGGCAGTCCATGCTGAAAATATCAATATGTTTGCCGGGGAAGTTCAGGTGCTGGGGCAGGTGCAGGTGGATCGTGTGGCCGTTGGTAGCGGCGATGTCATTCGTGCCGAAGTCCTGGATAGCGGTGATCTGCTCGTCATAGCCAAATCGGCGGGAAGTTCATCCCTGTTGCTGTGGAACAAGGATGGCACGCAGACCGGGTACAACATCCGCGTTACTGAGAAAGACCCGGAAACCCGCATACACATGGAAACCATGGTGCGGATGAAGGTGAAAATCATCGAATTCCGCAAGGCCGCCCTGGGTAAACTGGGTATCAAGTGGTCTGATGAAATTGCCGGACCCACCTTTGCTACGGTGGGCGATGCGGTATCCACACGATTGTTCCGCCCACCGGTGGATGCGGGTCTTGGTATTGAAGCCAGCGATTTGCCTTCAGCCGTTAAACCCTTTTCCACCTATTTCGGAATAGCCACCTCCATTACCTCGAAGATCAACTATCTGGCTTCCACAGGGGATGCCATTACCCTTGCGGAGCCGACTCTGAGCTGCGTGAATGGCGGTCGAGCGAAATTCCTGGCCGGAGGCGAAATTCCCTACCCGGTCATTGGTAACAATGGTCAGGCATCGGTTGAATTCAAGGAATACGGCGTACGCCTGGATATGTCCCCCTTCGCCAATGAACAGGGTGAAATTCGCACGCGCCTGCTCACTGAGGTGAGTCAGATCGATGCCTCGGTCACCGTGCTGGGTGCGCCAGGTCTGTTGTCGCGCAGAACAGAAACCGAAGTCAATGTAATGGAAGGGCAGACCATCGTGATTTCCGGCCTGCTCAATGCGGAAAACAGTAAGGATTACGACAAGGTGGCCGGATTGGGGAATCTGCCCTTACTCGGTGCGCTGTTCCGATCCAAGGACTACAAGAATAATCTGACCGAGCTGGTGATCTTTGTTACTCCCGAAGTGCAACGCCCGCGTGAAATCACCGTGAACGACAATGATAACCGTTTGCTCAATAACAGCCGGGAGCGATTGAAGTTGCTGGGCGAAAAGCTCGATTACGAGATCATGGATTAACGACTATGTTTGATGTGATCTATCAGGAAGACGGCGCGCGCCGCAGGCATCTCACCGTTCATACCGATCAGTGTGTGATCGGTAGTGGTCGGCGGAATGATTTGGTACTGAAAAATCGGCAGATCGCAAAACGTCATGCCAGCATATCCCTGGCTGCAGACGGTATCTGTATCGAAGACCTGGGCAGCATGTCGGGTACCTGGGTCAATCGGGAGCGGGTGATTCAATACGGGCCCATCGGTGCCGAAGATGAAATTGTCATCGGTAATGTGCGGCTATGGGTGGTGCCCGATGAATCCTTTCTGCGAGCCCGTGAAGTGGCGCAAAGAGCAGCCAACGATACGGTAAAGCCACATCAGCCCATATCCCGTGATAGGGAAGAGTCACCCCCCAGTCGTGCGCGCTCCGATGCCGATGAACAGATGTTGTACTGGGGTAAAATCGTTCACGATCAGCTGATTTCCGAAATGGATCTGCGTCGTAAAGATGTTCATAGCATGACGGATCAGCAACTGCGCAAGGAAGCAGAAGACTTGCTGGATGGCGTCATGGGCCGCCTGGATAGTGATTTGCCCAGAGCCATTGACCGCTCGCGATTGCGTGGCAATGTGCTCAATGAAGCCGTGGGGCTCGGGCCATTGGAGCAATTCCTGGAAGATGACTCCATCACGGAAATCATGGTGAATAACCATGATGAAATCTTTCTCGAGCGAAAAGGTAAGCTGGAGCGCAGTGACTTCAGCTTTACCAGCGATGCCGCCGTGCTTTCGGTGATTGAGCGCATCATTACGCCCCTTGGCCGCCGTATTGATGAAAGCAGCCCCATGGTGGATGCGCGTTTAAAGGATGGTTCGCGTGTCAATGCCATTATTCCACCGCTGGCGATTCGCGGACCCAGTCTGACCATTCGTAAGTTTTCTAAAAAGCGTTTGCAATTCACCGATTTGATTGAATTCGGCTCTCTCAATGAAGCCATGGTGGAATTTTTGAAAATCTGTGTGGAACGACACAAGAATATTATCGTTTCCGGCGGCACCGGCTCGGGTAAAACCACGTTGTTGAATGTGCTTTCCAATTTCATTCCCAAGACGGAGCGCATCGTTACGGTGGAAGATGCGGCAGAGCTCCAACTCAATCAACCAAATCTGGTTTCCCTGGAAGCGCGCCCGGCAAACCTGGAAGGGCGTGGGCAAATCGCAATTCGTGACCTGGTGAAAAATACCCTGCGTATGCGCCCCGATCGTATCGTGGTAGGTGAGTGTCGTGGTGGAGAAGCGCTGGACATGCTGCAAGCCATGAATACCGGGCACGATGGTTCCCTTACTACGGCGCACGCCAACAGTCCGCGTGATGTGCTGTCGCGGTTGGAGGTAATGGTGCTGATGGCCGGCATGGACCTTCCTGTTACGGCCATACGTGAACAGATCTCCTCAGCAGTTGACCTTGTGGTGCAGCAGAGTCGCTATCCCTGCGGAACCCGCAAAATCACCAAGATAACCGAAGTGGTGGGTATCGAAAGCGGTACCGTGCAACTGCAGGATATTTTTGTCTACCGCCAAAAGGGCGTGGATCAGGATGGAAAGGTCATGGGTGAATTTCAGGCCACTGGCTTTGTCCCGTCCTTCTACGAGCAGTTGGCGGAAATCGGCATGAATGTAGACCTGACCATATTCAAGAATCGTGAGGCGTTCGAGTGATGGAACTGGAAATTGTTCTGGCGATACTTTTCGTTGCCTTTACGGCAGTGTTCTGGGCGGTAATGAGTGTAAGTGAGCGTGGTTATCACCGCTATGAAGCCGTGTTTACCGAGCGAGCAGATTCAAAACTGGAAACCATGTTCCTGTTTTTTGATGCGCGCAAGATCTTCTTTATCAATGTAATCGGCCTTCTGGTAGTACCGCTGGTGGTGTATCTGCTCACTGGCATTCTTTTTTACGCCGGCCTGGCCGTTGTTGTGGTTTTGCTGTTTCCAAAAATTGTCTTTCGCGTACTGGAAGCGAAACGAAAGAATGCCATCCGGGATGCCTTGCCGGATTGCCTGGTGCAAATTGCGGGCGGCATGCGTGCCGGCTCCACCTTTATCACTTCGGTGGAAACCATGGTACGGGAAACCCCGGGACCCATTGGTCAGGAATTTTCCCTGTTATTGCGGGAGCAGAAATTGGGCATGACCCTGTCAGAGGCGCTCGACAATCTGGCAGAGCGGGTGCAGCTGGAAGAAATGGACCTGGTGGTGACTGCGGCACAGATCGCCCGCGAAGTGGGCGGCAACCTGGCGGATATCTTTGAGCGACTTTCCACTACGCTGCGGCGCAAGCTGGAAATGGAAGGCAAAATACGCGCCCTGACGTCCCAGGGAAAAATGCAGGGCTGGGTAGTGGGCCTGCTTCCCTTTGCCATCATATTTGCACTGATGTTTGTGGAACCGGAAGGGGTTGGCCCCATATTCACCAGCTTGCTGGGATGGATGTTTTTGGCCGTGATTGTCGTTCTGGAAATACTCGGAGGGTTGATGATACGAAAAATCGTATCCATCGACGTATAGCCATGGAGATACTACTCATCAGTTTGTTGTTTGGCGGCTTCATCGCGCTCATGGTGTGGAATCTCTACAAGATTTTCTCCGAAGTGCCAGAAGAAGACCGCCTGTATCTGGATCGGCCACCCGCCGGGTTTCGCATGGTCTGGCCCCT
>CBDUNQ010000012.1:0-13685 GCA_965368625.1 uncultured Gammaproteobacteria bacterium | reverse complement strand
AGATCCGCCGTCACCACATCCAGGTTGGCTACCGCCTTGGCCATATCCTCATCGGCCATGGTGGCCTTGAGCGTGGCCAGGCGATTACGCGCCAGTACCAGTTCGCCCACCATGTTCATAATGTCATCCAGGCGTTTGGTATCTACACGTACCGTGGTTTCCGCCTGGGCACCTCCGCCGGCTGCAGGTCCGGCCGCCGGCCGCTTGGCTGGCGCGGCAGGTGCTTTTGCCGGTGCCTTGGGCACCGGGGCGGCGGCCTGTTTCGGACTGGCTGCCGGCTTCTCATTCGATGCACCACCACCGGGTGCCGGCCCTTTGCCCGCGCCATGGAGTTCATCCAGCAGGGCATCAAACTCATCATCGGTGATATGGTCACTCTTGGGTTTATCATCCTTGGGCTTGTCATCGGCCGCCTTGCCACCGGTGACAGCCGGCCCTTTGCCTGCGCCATGGAGTTCATCCAGCAGGGCATCGAATTCATCATCGGTGATTTCATCACTGCCGGCGGCCGGCTTGGCGTCGGGCGCCTTGGGCGCTGCCCCCGCACCATGGAGTTCATCCAGCAAGGCATCAAATTCTTCTTCGGAAATATCGTCACCGGAGGCAGGGCTGTCACCGGTGGCAACAGTATCTGCCGCGCTGGCATCCAGCATTTGCTCAAATTCGGCATCCGCTGCATCGCCCGCGGGAGAAGCTTCAGCTGCAGGCGCTGCTTCTTCCGCAGTGGCGGGTGCAGCACCTGCTGGCACCGCAAGGGTTTCCAGGGTCTTTAACAATACGGGGTCAGCGGGTTCGGGCATCTGCCCATTATTGACTTCGGCGAACATGGCGTTCACCACGTCCAGCACCTGCAAGACCGCATCCACTGCGCTCCCCCTGACGCAGCACATTAAAGACATCCTCTGCGCGATGACAGACATCCACCAGGGGATTGATGGCCAGAAAACCGGCACCGCCCTTGATGGTGTGGAAGCTGCGGAATACGGAATTCAGCATATCCAGATCATCGGGACGTTGTTCCAGTTCCACCAATTCTTCGTTCAGCCGCTCGAGTATCTCGCCGGCTTCAACCAGAAAATCCTGGAGTATTTCGTCATCTGAATCTAAAGACATGCTTCCTTATCCTCAAAATCCCAAGCTGGACAGGAGTTCGTCTACATCATCCTGCCCGGAAACCACATCCGCTTCTGCGACCGCACCCGGCACCTGAGGACCAAGCCCGGCCATCATTTCTTCCTTCTGATCGGCAGCCGATTTTTCCGCCTTTTTCGGTAACCGCTCCGATCCCGATATACGGATCAGATCCACAAGTTTATCTTCCACTTCCTGGACCAGTTTGATCACACGGCGAATAATCTGGCCCGTCAAATCCTGATAATCCTGCGCCATCATCACTTCATTGAGCTTGCCGTTGATATCCGTGCTGTGGCTGACCGTCAGATTCAGGAAGCGATCGATATCCACACTCAGTTCACGGAACTCCTGCACATCCATATCCTTGTTCCGAAACCGCGACCATTGCTCATGCAGGTCATTGGCATTGCCCTTGAGTTCATCGGATATGGGTAACAATTCCTCCACCAGACCCAGGGTGCGATGGGCCGCCTGTTCGGTCATGGTGATTACATAACTGAGGCGTTCTTTGGCATCCGGTATTTCGCTTTCCGTGATACTGGAAATGCGGTTATCCACCTGAAAGCTATTGAGGGATTCATGTAGTTCACGGGTCATCTTCCCCAGTTCCTGGAAAAGATTTTCTTCGCGGCGGCGGCCGATATGATCAATGAGCCGATCCACTTCCGCTTCATTGCCGGCTTCCAGCTCTTTTACCAGCTGCTGAGCCTCAGCAAGGTACTGCGCTTTTATATCATCCATGCAAGTTCCTACCCGGCGGCTCCGATTCTTTCAAAGATTTTGTCGATTTTTTCCTTCAGGGTTGCAGCAGTGAAGGGCTTGACGATATACCCATTAACACCAGCCTGTGCAGCCTCGACAATCTGGTCACGTTTGGATTCTGCCGTCACCATCAACACCGGCAGCGATGCAAGCTTTGGATCAGCGCGCACAGCTTTCAACAGCTCGATCCCGGTCATACCCGGCATATTCCAGTCGGTAACCAGGAAATCGAAATTTCCCGACTGCAGCATGGGCAAGCCGGTATTGCCATCATCTGCTTCATGCGTATTGTTGAACCCCAGATCCCGCAGCAGGTTCTTGATAATGCGCCGCATTGTGGAAAAATCATCCACAATCAGGATCTTCATGTTCTTATCCAAAGCAACCTCCTACTCCACACCCTTTGTAAACCATTCCTTTTCCTTCCCTATCCAGGCAAGCAGGCCCGTCAGAAAGGTTCCCTGTTACTACTCTTTAGTCCAGTCACCCATGCGCGCACGCAATCGAATCAGTGCCTGGCCATGGATCTGACAGACCCGCGATTCACTCACTCCCAGTACTTCTCCGATTTCGCGTAAATTCAGCTCTTCGTCGTAGTACATGGCCATTACCAGGCGTTCCCGCTCTGGCAATCCGGATATTGCATCGGCCAGGGCCACCTTGAAGTGATCGTTTTGCAGGCTATCTAGCGGCTCGTTTGGCTGCTCCTGAAGGCTATAATCCGTTTCTTCGCCACTGTGGCCCGGTTCATCAATACTGAAGACCCGGCTTCCCGTAGCATCCTGCAGGATTTTATGGTACTCGCTGAGGCTGATTCCCATGGCTTCCGCCACTTCATTGTCACGGGCGTCACGGCCCTGGGCATTTTCAATTTCGCGCACCGCTTCGGCCACTTGACGCGCTTTGCGGTGTACGGAGCGGGGAGTCCAGTCGGTGCGGCGGATTTCATCCAGCATGGCACCACGAATGCGGATGCCGGCATAGGTTTCGAAACTGGCCCCCTGACTGGCATCATAATTCTTGGCGGCCTCCAGCAAACCGATCATACCCGCCTGAATCAGATCATCCGCCTGCACACTGGGCGGCAAACGGCTCATCAGGTGATAGGCAATACGTTTTACCAGGGGGGCTTGTTTCATCACCAACGCATCGGCATTGGCATTATCTTGAGTAGCAGCGTACATGGCAGCTCCGTTCATGACAGCATCTCCGCACCATCGTTTCTGGATTGAATTAAACGTTCCACGAAAAATTCCAGATGACCCGACGCCGCACTGGGAATCGGCCATTTCTCAGTTTTCTGCGCCAGGGTCTTGAATGCCATGGCGGCACGGCTGCGTGGAAAGGCTTCCACTACCGCGCGCTGCTTGCATACCGCCTTACGCAGATATTCGTCAAAGGGAATTGCACCCATGAATTCCAGGGTTACATCGAGATAGCGGTCGGTGACCCGCGACATTTTATTGAACAATTCCCTTCCCTCTTGTGCGCTATGGACCATATTGGCCAGAATTCTGAAGTGTTGTATGCCGTATTCACGGCTCAATAGCTTGATCAGTGCATAGGCATCGGTGATGGAAGCCGGTTCATCACAAACCACCACCAGCACTTCCTGTGCGGCCCGGCTGAAGCTGACTACACTGTCACTGATACCCGCCGCGGTATCGATCACCAGGGTATCGATATCATGGGTCAACTCACTGAAAGCGCGGATCACTCCCGCATGTTCCATGGGGCTTAATTCCGCCAGGCGTTTTACTCCGGACGAAGCCGGGATGATTTTCATTCCCGCCGGGCCTTCCACCATGATTTCTTCCAGGGTACGTTCGCCATTGAGCACATGGGTAAGATTGTATTGCGGATGCAGGCCCAGCATGATGTCCACATTGGCCAGGCCCAGGTCGGCATCCATCAACATCACCCGCTTGCCGTTATTGGCCAGGGAAACACAGAGATTGACTGAAACATTGGTCTTTCCCACACCGCCCTTGCCACTGGTAACGGCGATTACGCGTACCGGACTGGGTTGTGCCATGCGTCGTAATCCTGCTGCCTGATCCATTTTCATCTCAGACATGAACATTCGCCGCTACCTCCCCAAACGTTTCCGCAAGTACGGTTTCGCCGGGGGACCATTCATCATCGGTACACATTTGCGCGGCAAGATGCACCAGTTTCTGTGGCCTCGCAGGCTGAATATCCTCAGGTACCCGTTGTCCGTCGGCCACATAGGCCAGCGACAACTGTTGTTCGCTGATTACCGAAAGCGCACCCCCAAGACTGGCGGTTTCATCCACTTTGGTCAGAATACAGCCATCCAGATCCACGGCCTGGAAGGCGCGAATGGTTTCTTCCTGTACCAGCGCCTGGGCCGTGGACGACATCACCAGATAGGTGCGGATCGGCATGCCACTGTTGCGCAGGGTATTGAATTGCTCACTGAGACGCAGATCCCGCTGACTCATCCCTGCGGTATCGATCAATACCAGGTGTTTATCCATCAGACTCTTGAGAATCTGTTGTAGCTCGGCATGGTCGGATGCCATATGCACGGGTACCCCCAGTATTTTTCCATACGTCAGTAATTGTTCATGTGCCCCGATACGGTAATTATCCGTGGTGACCAGGGCTACGCGTTTTGCGCCATGCCGCATGGCATACCGTGCTGCCAGTTTGGCAACCGTGGTGGTCTTGCCCACGCCGGTGGCACCTACCAAGGCAACTACCCCACCAAAATCGAGAATGTCGTCATTGCAAACCGGAATGGATTGGGCAAACAGGCCCAGCGCGGTACGCCATGCCTGCTCGAGGTCACTGCAAGTGCTCACCTGTTGCGCCAGATGTTGCGCATAAGCCGGCTTCATGCCCATGCTGTTGAGACGGCGCAGCAATTCCACCTGCTGAGGGTGATTGCGTGACAGGTCTCCCCAGGTAAGCTGGGCCAGTTGATGCTGCAGTAAATCACGTAATTCCTTGATTTCGTCCTTCATGGCCAGTAGTGCCGGGTCCTGGGCCCAGCTGATTTCATCCCGCCGGCTGGGTGCACCCTGGTTTGCCCGGGTACGGGCTTCGGAAGAGTATTCCTGTGCTGGCGCAACCGGTTTGGGCACACTGGTTTGCGCCCTCCTGGTCTGCACTTTGCTATAGGTCTCATTTGCCGGCTTCGGTTGGGCCATACGTGGCTTTACTGAAACCGTACTGCCATAGGCGGATGTCGCAACCGGCTTGGGCGCGGAGGTCGACCGGGTCCGGTTTTCTTCACGCGCCAGTGCCTGGTCGATGGCGGCTTCGTCATAATCAATAGCGGAAACAATCTCCACACCCCCATCCACTTTACGATTGGAAAGAATCACGGCATCGGGGCCTTGTTCTTCCCGTACCTTGCGGATGGCCTGACGCATGTCCGCTGCAAAGAAACGCTTGATCTTCATGCCTGCACCTCGTGCTTGCTCTGCGGCGGCATCCCTCTGCCAGTTTCAATCAGTGTCATCTCGTTATCCTATTTCCGGGGCCCCGAGAGAGTGGAAGCACCCTGTCCCACGGTCGCCACAACTTTGATCTGTTTGTTGTCAGGCACTTCGTCATAAGCCAGCACATGCAGATCCGGAATACTGTGGCGGACCAGCCGCGCCAACCAGGGCCGAATGCCCGGTGACACCAGCAACACCGCCGGGGCTCCCGCCATTTCCTGGCGCTGTGCGCTTTCCATCAGGGACTTGTGCATCTGCTCGGCCAGTCCCGGTTCGAAGCCAGCGCCGCCATTGGTGGCTGCTTGCAGGGACTGTTGCAATATCTGTTCCAGCGACGGCTCCAAAGTTATGACAGGAAGTTCCTGCTCCATCCCATTGATATGCTGAATAATTGAACGACCCAATGAAATTCGGCACGCCGCCGTAAGAACGCCAGGATCTTGACTCCTCGGCCCATGTTCGGCCAGGGTTTCGGCGATAGTACGCATATCGCGGATGGGCACCCGCTCCGCCAGCAGGTTTTGCAGCACCTTGAGCACCACCCCCAGCTGCAGAATGCCGGGCACCAGATCTTCCACCAGTTTGGGTGCATTTTTAGCCAGCAGGTCCAGCAATTGCTGCACTTCTTCGTGACCGATCAATTCGTGGGCGTGGGATTGCAGCAACTGACTCAGATGAGTGGCCACCACCGTACTGGCATCCACCACGGTGTACCCCATGGCCTGGGCATTTTCCCGTTGTGAAGGTTCGATCCAGACGGCATCCAGGCCAAAGGCGGGATCCTTGGTGGTAACCCCCTGCAGCGTGCCGAAGACACGGCCGGGGTTGATGGCCAGTTCCATTTCCGGATGAATGGTGTCTTCCCCTACCGGGACACCCATGAGGAGGATGCGATAGGCATTGGGCGTGAGTTCCAGGTTGTCGCGAATATGTACGGGTTGCACCAGGAAACCCAGTTCCTGGGACAGTTTTTTGCGCACTCCCTTGATGCGATCCATCATCTGCCCACCCTGCCCGCGATCCACCAGGGGAATCAGACGATAGCCCACTTCCAGCCCGATGATATCCACCGGACCTACATCATCCCAGGAGAGATCCTTGGGCTTTTCATTAGCAGCATCTGCCGGTGTCTCTTCCACTACCGGTTCCAGTGCCGCTGCAGCCTGGCGCTGGGCAGTGAAATAGGCACCGGCGCCAGCCATAGCCGCCAGGGAAAGAAAGGCCAGATTGGGCATTCCCGGAATCAGACCCAGCAAGCCAATCACCCCGGCGGTGACGCCGAGTACCATGGGATTGCCGAACAATTGGGACAACACTTGCTGCCCCATTTCCTGGGAACTGGATACCCGGGTAATGATAATGGCTGTGGCCGAAGACAGTACCAGGGATGGAATCTGCGCCACCAGGCCGTCACCAATGGTGAGCAGGGTATAGTTGCGCACCGCATCGTTGAAGGCCATGTCATGCTGCAGGATACCAATGGCGAAACCACCGATGATATTGATGAACAGAATCAATATGCCGGCAATGGCATCACCGCGCACGAACTTGCTGGCACCATCCATAGCCCCATAGAAATCCGCTTCCCGCCCGATATCTTCACGCCGCGCCCGTGCCTGATCCTGAGTAATCATGCCGGCATTGAGATCGGCGTCAATGGCCATTTGCTTGCCGGGCATGGCATCCAGAGTAAAGCGTGCAGTTACTTCCGATACGCGTCCGGCGCCCTTGGTGACCACCACGAAGTTGATGATCACCAGAATGGCGAATACCACCAGGCCCACGGCATAGTTACCCCCCACCACAAAATCGCCAAAGGCTTCAATCACCTTACCGGCCGCCCCGGTACCCGTATGCCCTTCCAGTAACACCACTCGGGTGGAAGCCACATTCAGCGCCAGGCGCAATAAAGTGGCTACCAGCAACACCGTGGGAAATACCCCGAAATCCAGCGGGCGCATGGCATAGATGGTCACCAGTAACACCACCAGGGAAAGGGCGATATTGAAGGTGAAAAACATATCCAGCGCCAGCGGTGGCAAGGGGATCACGATCATGACCAACATCATCACCACCAATAGTGGTGCCCCCAGCCCGCTGCGGCTGATCTCGCTTAGTGAAAGTGTTGCGCCACCTACTTGCATACCCGTTTTCCTGTCATCATGGCCGACCCGGTACATCTGCCCGGGCCGGGCTTAGGTTTAGTGTGTCTGATTGTCTGCATCGCCCTCATCCGTCTCCGCAGCCCGATACAGTTCATCGGGTATGGGAAGATCGGTGGGGCGCTTGGGCCGTACGCCACCCTTGCGGCGTACATTCTTCAATTGATAGACGTAGGCCAGCACCTGGGCCACCGCCAGATACAGACCGGCCGGCACTTCGGCATTGATATCCGTGCTATAGAAAATGGCACGGGTCAGCGGTGGTGCTTCGAAAATCGGCACCTTATTGGCCGTGGCCACGGTGCGGATCTGGCTGGCAATCACATCGGCTCCCTTGGCCACCACCAGGGGTGCGCGCATGGTCTTGGGATCGTATTTCAGCGCCACCGCAAAGTGGGTCGGGTTGGTCACTACCACATCGGCTTTGGGAATTTCCGCCATCATGCGGCCCTGGGCCAGTTGCTGCTGCATGCGCCGGATCTGCGCCTTGACTTCGGGCTTGCCTTCCGTGGTTTTGTATTCGTCCTTGATTTCCTGACGGGTCATTTTCATGTTCTTGGCGTGATCCCAGACCTGGAACGGCACATCGATGGCGGCGATCAATACCAGGGAAAAACTGAGCGCCAACAATGACCACATGAGAATGGAACCCACATGGGCCAGCCCCTGGCTCAGGTTTTCATGGCCCAGTCCCATGAAATCCGGCATGTACTTATTGAGCAGGATGGCTCCCACCCCTCCGATGAGCAGGAATTTTGCCAGCGCTTTTACCAGTTCCATCAAGCCGCGCAGTGCAAACAGACGCTTCAGTCCCTTAAGGGGATTCAGTTTTTCAAGCTTGGGTTGCATGGCTTCGATGCTGAAGGACCAGCCGCCCAGAGCCATGGGAGCGGCCAGTGCGGTAATCAGCATCAACAACAGGAAGGGAAGAATCAGTGAGACACCCTGCATGACGGCTTCCGCCAGGATGTCGATCATGTAATAGGGATCAAAGGCCGCTTCGCGTTCAAATGACAGACCCAGACGCATGATTTCCTGAATGCGCGTAATCATGAAGGGCCCCGAAGTCATCAGGCCCGCCGTGCCCAGTAACAGCATGGCCATGGTATTCAATTCACGGGAACGGGCGATCTGGCCCTTGCGGCGCGCCTCTTCACGGCGTTTGGGGGTCGCCTCTTCTGTCCGTTCCTGACCGTCATCCTGCGCCATCAGCGCACCCCCCGGCCAAATTGCTGGATGCTTTGCAATGCATCGGTAAGCATGGTGCCCATCTGCGGCAACAATGCCGGCACGGTGAGCATAATCACGAGAAAGCCCAGCGTCAGTGTGACGGGAAAGCCTACACCAAAGATGTTCAACTGCGGGGCGGCACGACTTACCACCCCAAAGGAAAGGTTCACCAGTAAAATGGCTGCCACGGCGGGCACTGCCACCAGCATACCCGATACAAACAGGCGGCTACCCCAGAGGGCGATTTCCCAGAGACGGTCACGTTGCAATACCGCTTCGCCGATGGGCAGGGTCTGAAAGCTGTCGGCCAGCACACCGATCAGGGCCAGGTGACCATTGAGGGCAAGAAACAGCAGCGTGGCAATCACCACATAGTATTGGCCGATCACCGGTACCTGCACCCCGTTCTGCGGATCCACCATGGACGCAAAACCTAGGCCCATACCCATGGCGACGGTCTGGCCGCCGAGTATCAGCGCAGCAAACACCAGTTGCAGTGCAAAGCCGATGGCCAGACCGATGATAATTTGCTGAATGGTGATTAATACACTGAAGGCGGAAAAAGGATCTACAGAGGGCACCGGTGGCAGCATGGGGAACAACACCCAGGTCAGTGCCACGGTAAACAACAGTTTCACCCGTGTAGGCACCAGGTTACCGCCAAATACCGGAGCAATCATCATCATGGCGCCAATCCGCACAAAGGGCCAGAACAGGCCATTGAGCGTTTGAATCAGTTCAGCGCCTGTGAAGATCATGCCAGCACACCTTATCCGGTCAGCACCGCAGCGCTAACCGATCATGCCCGGAATGCCCTGAAACAGGCGTGTGGTATAGCCCATGAGGGTTTTCAACAGCCAGGGCCCCGCCGTAAGCAACACCACCCCGACCATCAGGATTTTGGGTACAAAGGTGAGGGTCATTTCATTGATCTGCGTGGCTGCCTGAAACATCCCCACCACCAGACCCACTGCCAGCGCTGACAACAATAATGGTGCCGACAGCAACAGGGTGACATGCAAGGCTTGCTGGCCTACGGTGATTACGGTTTCCGGCGTCATCAGAATCTCTCCAGGTTAAACATAAAAACTGGTGGCCAGAGTACCCATCACCAGCGACCAGCCATCAATGAGCACAAACAACATGATCTTGAAGGGCAGGGAAATAATCATCGGGGAAAGCATCATCATCCCCATGGACATCAACAGGCTGGCCACCACCAGATCGATCACCAGAAAGGGAATCATGATCAGGAAGCCAATCTGAAAAGCGGTTTTCAATTCACTGGTGACAAAGGCCGGCATCAATAGGGAAAAAGGCACCTTATCGGGAGAATCCAATTCCCCGGTACCGGAAATATCCGCAAACAGGCCGATATCGGAATCTCTGGTCTGGGCCAGCATGAATTCACGAAATGGCACGGAAGCACGCTCCAGGGCCTGCTGAACCGGCATATCTTCTTCCAGGTAGGGCTGCAATGCCTGATCGTAGACCTTGTCAAAAACCGGCATCATGATGAACAGGGTCAGAAACAGGGAAAGGCCGATAATGATCTGGTTGGAAGGCGTCTGCATGGTACCCAGTGCTTGACGCAGAATGGCCAGTACAATCACTACCCGGGTAAAGGAAGTCATCATCAGCAAGGCCGCCGGCAAGAAGGTAATGGCGGTCATAAAACCCAGCACCTGCAGGGTCACCGAATAGGTCTGACTGCCATCCGCCTGGGTTGGAGAAACCTTGAGGGCAGCAAAATCCTGCGCCGCCAACAGATCCAGCGGTAACAACAGAAAGCATAGTGGGAACAGGATGCGTAACAGATTCATTGGGATTTCCCTTTGCTCAGTGCCGACTCCAGTACCTGAGTGAAGCCACCCTGGACGCTTGTCGGTGCCTCACCATCCACCACAGGCTCATCCAGCACATGCAAGGTTTGTATGCGGCCTGGCGCCACCCCCAGCAGAATCTGCTGTTTACCAACCTGCAGCAGTACCACCCGCTCCCGGGTACCCATGGATATACCACCCACCACGCGCAAGGCCCCCTGGGCGCCACTGGTAAAACGTCCGCTACGGCGTAACAGCCATGCCATACCCGCCAGTAGCAACAACACTGCCAGCATACCCAGGGTAAGTTGAACCAGGTTGGCCATGGCCAGGGGTTCGTTACTCAGGGTACCGGCACCAGCACCTGCTTCTTCCGCTGCCTGTGCACCTGCATTCAGCATACAGGCCAGACCGAACAGCAGGGTCTGGGAGAGATGCGATAGGGGAGACATAGTCACTGGCATGCTCTTATTTGAGTTTCTTGACCCGCTCGGCGGGGCTGATGACATCGGTGAGACGAATACCGAATTTCTCATTCACCACCACCACTTCGCCATGGGCGACCAGCGTGCCATTAACCAATACATCCATGGGTTCACCGGCAAGACGATCCAATTCCACCACGGAACCCTGATTCAACTGCAACAGGTTGCGAATACTGATATGGGTACGCCCGATTTCCATGGAAATGGTGACGGGTATATCCAGAATCACATCCAGATTGGCCTCGGAATCCCCCGGCTCTGCACTGTCCGAAAGGGCATCGAATTCCGCAACAGGAAGATCACCTACTTTTCCACCACTCTCCGCCGCTTCCGCGTCGGCTTGTTCGGAAAGGGCTGCTCCCCAGTCATCACCGATATCGTCTTCTTCACTCATGCCTTACTCCTGGTCGAACCTTAGCGACCGTCCGATGGGTTGGAAATCTTGTCGATAATCTGCACGGCGCGCATCCCTTCATGGGTACCGAAGCGTCCACGAAACACCGGGGTATCTTCGGCTTGCAGCACCACCGTATCGGGTAAATCAATGGGGATTACATCCCCTGGTGCCATATTGAGAATGTCGCGCAGGGTTAATTCGGCTTCGGTGAGAGTGCAGCTCATCGCCACTTCCGCCAGCTTCATTTCTTCACGTATGGAACGGCTCCAGCGTTCATCCACATCACTGCGGTCACTCTGCACACCCGCATCCAACAGATCACGAATGGGTTCCACCATGGAATACGGAAAGGTGACATGCATGTCGCCACCGCCACCATCCAGCTCCACCCGAAAGGTGTTGACCACCACTACTTCCGTGGGACTGACAATATTGGCGAAGTGAGGGTTTACCTCCGAATTCATGTATTCGAATTCAATGGGCATTACCGGCTTCCATGCCTGGGCCAGATCATTAAAGGCCAGCTGCAGAATCATCTGAATCACACGCTGTTCCGTGGGTGTGAACTCACGCCCTTCGATCTTGGTATGGAAACGCCCTTCCCCACCGAAATAATTATCCACCATGGAAAACACCAGCTTCGGCTCCAATACGAACAGAGCCGTACCGCGCAATGGCTTCACCCGCACCAGGTTGAGACTGGTAGGTACAAACAGGCTGTGTACATACTCGGCGAACTTCAACATCTGCACACCGGAAACGGAAATTTCACCGGAGCGACGCAGCATGTTGAAAATACTGATGCGGAAATAGCGTGCAAAACGCTCATTGATCATTTCCAGCGTAGGCATACGCCCACGCACGATACGATCCTGGCTGGTAAAGTCGTACGAGCTTACGTGACCCTCGGGAAGGTCCTCATCGGGCTCGGTCTCAATATCGCCGCCGGAAACCCCATGTAACAGGGCATCGATTTCGTCTTGTGATAAAAGGTCATTCACGATAGCGGCCTATTGCATGACAAAATTGGTGAAATATACGTTTTCGATCTTGTCCGAGCCGGCCACTTCCAACATGACCTTCTTGACTTCTTCCAGTACCTGCTGGCGAAGCTTGTCCTTGCCTTCGCGGGTGTTCAGCGCTTCCGGTGTCTGGCTGGAAAACAGGATAACCAGATTGTTGCGAATTGCCGGATCATGCTCTTTCATTTTCTCCAGTAATGCCGGGTCACGACTGGCCACCTGTACATCCACCTGCAGGAAACGCACATCGGCATCGGCGGAAAAATTCACCACAAACGGAGGGTTCAATGCGAGATAGAGCATGGGGGCCCCGGCAGGAATGGCGGCAGCCTCTTCCGCGGCGGCCTCTTCACCCTCGGCGGGTGCCGGCTTTTCATCGCCACCCAGAAGCAACATGGTAGCTGCACCTGAGATACCCAGAAGCAAGACCACCACTGCAATGATGATGATGAGTTTCTTGCTGCCGCCGCCGTCTTTTGCCTCTACATCCAGCTCGAGATCGTCTTCTTCCAATGCCATGGGTAACTCCCCGTAAATTCAGTTTCCATCACTGAGGTAGCAACATACATGCCACAAGGAAGATGAATATTTATTCATAAATTTCAATAAGTAAGAAACGGTAAAAATTTCCAAGTCAAGGAATTGACGATTTACGAGCGGCACCATGGCCGTAAAGTTGGCGGACAGGGACAGCAGGGAATCGCATAGATAAGGGCTGCCTGATGCCTGAGAGCACAGGCCCACCGGGTACATCTTCCGAACCAGAACAAAGTGAACCGGCCACCTTCTATAGGGGTTTTAACGTGGCGTTAAGTAGTTAAGGATGGGTGTCCAGATTGGAGGAAATGGCGTTATGCCTGTTGCCGATGACAAGATAGGGAATATTTGCGGGTATAAAAAAAGGCAAGCCATGATGGCTTGCCTTTCTGTGCGCAGTCGCGAAATCAGACAGCGACGATATTTTCAGCTTGAGGGCCTTTTTGGCCTTGAGTCACCGTAAATTCCACGGTTTGACCTTCTGCCAGCGTCTTGAAGCCGGGGCTTACAATAGCGCTGAAGTGAGCAAAGACATCAGGGCCTGATTTCTGTTCGATAAAGCCAAAACCCTTTGCTTCGTTGAACCATTTTACGGTGCCGGTGATTGTAGTAGACATAACATAATATCCTGTAGAATAAGGTATAGGGTTGCCTTCATGAGGC
>CBDUNQ010000011.1:0-13714 GCA_965368625.1 uncultured Gammaproteobacteria bacterium | reverse complement strand
TGTGCTTGGCATGTCCCGAAGGGGTGCGATGAACCTTTATAGGACCTTCCTGCTGTTTACTTTCGTCATGATTTCATCGAGTCCGGGAGCCGCATTGATTGATCATGGCTACTTTACAACCGACACGGATACTGGTCTGAGATGGCTGGATCTCACGCAAACGCTTGGGCAACCGATTCTTCCACTGCAACCGGGCGAGATGAATCCGGGTTGGCGGTTGGCCACCAATCAGGAAGTGGAAGGACTTTTTTTCAGGCTGTTTGATGGATATTACGATACCGATGCTGCAAGCCACATTTCCGATTCAAGAGAATTTGCCTATGGGGATCAGAACCTGGACGTGCAGGTTTTCCTTGAATTGTTCGGTGCAACGTACACCGCTGGTCCCCTATCCCATGCCACCGGGCTCTATGCTGACGAGAATGGGGTGATCCGGGCCCTCTTCGTTACTTACCATTACGGTGATGACTATTCCATGTTAAGCGGACTGGATTTTACCAGTCGCTATCCGATGACTAAAGGATCGGATCGTTGGGGAGTCTTTTATGTCAGCCCGTCGGTGATTCCTCTTCCCGCAGCGATCTGGCTGTTCGCCCCGGGGTTGCTGGTGATATTGCGAGTGGCATGGTGCAAAAAGTGAAGATCCGGAACCACAGGCCGGTGCCCTATGGCAGGCCTGCGATCCTATGAAGGGTCTCACTGGGTAAGGAAACGCAACACTTCCCATGATCCCTGTATAATCCCGGCGCTATGAACATACAATTCTGTTCCCGCCTGGCCGATGCCCTGGATGCCATATCCGAGTGGACCGGCCGTTTCATTTCCTGGCTTACCCTGGGTATTGTGCTCATTACCTTTGCGGTGGTGCTGCTGCGTTATGCCTTCAATCTGGGCTGGATCGCCATGCAGGAGTCGGTAATGTATCTGCATGCCCTGGTGTTCATGCTGGGGGCTGCCTATACCCTGAAGCGGGATGGTCATGTGCGGGTGGATATTTTCTATCGTGAACTTTCACCCGTGGGGCGCGCCTGGGTGGATCTCATGGGAGCCGCTTTACTGCTGTTGCCGGTATGCACCTTTATCCTCTGGGTGAGCTGGGACTATGTGGCTTCTTCCTGGGCATTGCAGGAAGGTTCGCGGGAAGCGGGTGGCCTGCCCTGGGTATATGCGCTCAAGGCTGCCATTCCTCTCATGGCACTGTTGCTGATACTACAGGGCATATCCCAGGGTTTGCGCAGCCTGGTGATCCTGCTGGCCGGGGAGCAGGGCGATGGCTGAATACCTGCCCCTGCTCATGTTTCTGTGTGTATGCCTCCTGTTACTGGCGGGGTACCCTGTGGCCTTTACCCTGGCGGGTACCGCTCTGGTATTCGGCTATGGAGCGGCCAGTCTGGGTGCCTTTGATCCGGTGTTCCTGGAAGCCCTGCCCAACCGCCTTTACGGCATTATGACCAATGAAACCCTGGTGGCGGTGCCCCTGTTTGTGTTCATGGGGGTGATGCTGGAGCGCTCCCGGGTGGCGGAAAATCTACTGGAAACCATGGCGGCATTGTTTGGTGCCCTGCGCGGGGGATTGGGTATCTCGGTCATGCTGGTGGGCATGCTGCTGGCGGCCAGTACCGGCATCGTGGGGGCTACGGTGGTTACCATGGGCCTGTTATCCCTGCCCACCATGTTGCGCTATGGCTATGATCCCAGGATATCCACCGGTGCCGTTTGTGCTTCCGGCACCCTGGGACAGATCATTCCGCCTTCCATTGTGCTGGTGCTGTTGGGGGATGTATTGTCTTCCGCCTACCAGCAGGCTCAGCTGGGCATGGGTGTTTTTGCTCCGGAAACCGTATCGGTGGGTGATCTGTTCGCCGGTGCCCTGGTGCCGGGGCTATTGCTGGTGGCGCTGTATATTGTCTATTTGCTGATCGTGGCCTGGTTGCGGCCCAACAGTATGCCCTCGGTGCTGCAGGATGCTTCCATGACGCGTCCCGGCGTGGCGCGGGTCCTGCATGTGTTACTGCCTCCATTGCTGCTCATAGTGGCTGTGCTGGGATCCATCATGGGCGGTCTGGCCACCCCCACGGAAGCGGCATCCGTGGGGGCCATGGGGGCCATGTTGCTGGCGGCATCACAGGGTCAATTGAACCTTTCCATGTTGCGCGAAGTGATGCAAAGCACCACCCGGGTAAGCAGCATGGTGTTTCTCATCTTCATTGGCGCCTCGGTGTTTTCCCTGGCCTTCCGCGGTTTTGGCGGCGATGAATTGGTGGAGGCGTTGCTCACCGGTTTACCCGGTGGCGTGTTCGGGGCCATGCTGGTGGTGATGTTGGTGATGTTCCTGCTGGGCTTCGTGCTCGACTTTATCGAAATCACCTTTGTGGTGGTGCCCATTGTGGGTCCGGTATTGCTGGCCATGGGGCTGGACCCCGTATGGCTGGGTGTGATGATCGCCATCAATCTGCAGACTTCCTTTCTTACGCCCCCCTTTGGCTTTGCCCTGTTTTATCTGCGCGGTGTGGCGCCACCCGAAATCACCACCGGCCAGATCTATGGCGGGGTGATGCCCTTCATTGCCATCCAGTTATTGATGCTGGGTATGCTGGCCCTGTGGCCGGCACTGGCCACCTGGTTGCCGGGGCTGGTGTATGGTTGACCGGCCCCAGGTTGATCCCGGGGCTACCAGGTGTACAGGGAGGCATTGACCACCGGGTCGGAAAACACCAGTTCGCGGGTGGCAGGCCGTACCATGATATTGTCGGCATGCAGGTCGAGATTGGCCTGGTAGGCTTCCACGAAATCCGCCAGTTGACACAGGGCACGGCGCAGGCTGCGACCACAGTTTCGGGTACTGGCGCTGCGCAAGGCTTCGGCTTCCACTTCCGGGCGGGCATAGCGGTGGGCATCCTGGGGGGAGATTTCATCAATCTGTTTCAGCACCGGACGGATTTCCTTCCACAGGGCGGGGTAGCGGTCTATGGGGCTCAGTCGCTCCAGTTCAATCAGATAGAGGTAAGTGGATTCCTCTTGCTTGCCCACAATGCCATAGCGTTGGTAGACCCTGGGAAAATGGGGTGACGCCGAGAGGCGGCGATCGGAAAGCAGGGCATAGCTCAGTGGATCCAGGGTGAGTTTGCAGACACTGGCGGGTTTGCGGAATACGGCACTGAAGACCCCGCGGGCATACACCGGCCGCTTGTGAATGGCGGGATGCTGGCGTGCCCGGCGTACCCCGGCACGACGAAGGTCAAGAAGAACACCATCCTGCATAAGCTGTGCTCCCATATTCTGGTTACTGTATAAGTATACAGTAACTGGTCTACGATGAAATGCAAGCCATTTTCCAGAACCCTGGGTTACTTGTGGCGTCTGCTGGTCAGTGCATGAGGTGCTACGTGCGCTGCTACGCAGTCAATATGGGCCGTAGCACTACGCGTTGGGTTGGATAACGGGGCCTGGAGGAAATGTGCCGTATTTTGGCTCTCATTGGCAATATTTTTTTGCTGGGCAATCAGGTTGCGCGCGGAAAAATACAGGGCCAGGGTGGGCCAGCCCCAAAGCACCACTAACAAGGCATTGATACTGTTTGAGTAAAAACTGTTGACCTTGAATATGGGTAACCACAGCCAGGTGGCAATCAGAAACAGACCCGGGGATACGGCAAAATTAAAGGCCAGAAATGACCACAAAAAGGCGCTTGTAAAGCCACGGAAGTAGCCCTGGATAGCCAATTGTTTCTCCAGATAGATACCGCTTTGTACCACGCTGAAGTAGCGTTTGTAGTAGGCGATTTCCATGAGTGACGGCAGCATCACGAACAGGGAGGCAATGGAGGCAATGGAGGCAACACCGGCCATGAAATGACCCTGCAGATCGATGGTGAAGTTGGTGCCGCTGGGTCGCAGGCCCGGCACATAGGCCCATACCAGCAGGGAAACGGTGACAAAGGCGATACGCCCTTTGTGTAACAGGCTCGAGTAATGGCTGATCAATTCATAGTGTTTTTCGTAGGCGTTCAGGTGATAGTTGTGGGTGCAGGGATCGGCGGGAGGAGCGGGTATCGGTGTTGGTGCTTTTTTTCCGGTGTGGCGTTTTTTCCGTTACCCTGTGGTCCCCGCTGTCCGCCTGTTCTGCCATGGTGGCTTTCTCCCTTGTGGTGTCCGCAAATCATCCCTGGTTCCTTGCCGCGGTCGTCTGGATTCTGCCAGTCAGGGAGCCCGGCTGACAGAGTGGCCGGATCCAGGCCGGGAGTATGGGCTGCGTGCCGGTATTGGGTTTTTTCTGGTAATTCTATAATAAACAATAAATTATCCAGTACTGTTTCAAGTGGTACGCTTAAGAAAGCCGGTTAAGTGCCGAAAAAAATACTGATTTTCTCATTCATTCTGTTTTCCTCGCGAGGGATCGGTGTGAACCCGTAAAGGGTGGTCATGGAAGTACTGATACTCATTCTGCTCCTGGTGCTGGAAGCGGCGTTGCTGCTTGCCGGCCTTGCTGTGCTGCAGTTTCGCAGCCTGCGCCGGCTGCGTGCTGAGCTGGAAGCCCTGCAGCAAGACCTGGATTCACGGAATTCAGCGGAAGAGGGTTTTGAATCCATTGAATCGGGTTTCCTTCCCTATCTTGAAAAGCAACTCATCGATACTCGGGAAATGCAGGAAATCACCGCGCAAAGCGCTGAACCCGATGCCTCACTGGTCTATGCATTGCAGCGCCGGGCTACTTTTCTGGAAGCCGAAAAACACGTGGCCGAGCTGGGCAATGATTTTCCCAAGCACCATTGGGAGCATGTCACCGAGCACTATGGCCCGCAGGAAGAAGCTGCAGCGGAAGCGGTACCGGAAGTACCTGAATCCACGGACACGGATCAACCCGAAAGCCTGCAGCAGATGCAGGGTGCCCTGCAACAACAGGGGGTGGCCCTGGAATCGGTGCGCACTCTGTTCGAGCAGGTCAAGGAAGACCCCAGTGCGGAAGCCCTGGAACAAATGGAGCAACAGCTACAGGAGTTGGAGCGGCGTTATCAGGAAGCCAATACCTGCATTGAAATGATGGAGCAGGAAAACGCGCGACTACAGCAGGCGATGGAAGGTGTGGAAGAGGAAAAGCGCCAGAATGCCCAAGCCTTGGAAGCGCAGATCGGCAAGCAAAAGGAAAATGTCTCCGAGCTTTGCGAGATGTTGGATGACCTCGAACTGGAAGCGGAAAAAGCACAGCAATTGCAGAAAAAGATCGATGCATTTGAATTGACCAGCCGCGATATGAATCTCTGTATTCAAGTGCTGGAGGAAGAAAACGAAGAGTTACACAAGCAGGTGAATTACCTGCAGCAACAGCAGGGAGGCGATGAGGCCGGGAGTGAGGAAGCGGCGCAACAGCTTGCCTCTCTTGAACAGGAGGTCGGGGCGCTGAAGTCACAACTGGGCTTGCTGGAAACCGAAAAGAATGCCCTGGGCCTACAATGGCAGGAGCAGCAGGAAACCCTGGCGGAAAAGGAGCAAGCTTTAGCCCAGTTGGAGGAACGCTATGCCTCGCTGGAAAAGGAATACCTGACATTGTATGAAGCGAGCCAGGAATAAGGCGGGTGCATTACACTGCCGTGTTGGCCAGGGCTGTGTATACCGGCTTGATTCACTGTTACTCATGAATGGGGGAATCATCCGCCATAGGCAGCGCGAAGTGACTCTGGGCTGGCAGGTCAGGGGAAGCAGGTTGCCTGCAGCATATGCAGTGGCGAATTTCCTCGGGTGGTTCCACAGAGTCCTGCTGGCGTCACAGGGGCGCAGCAGGACTTGATGAACGGCTCAGGCGATCTGCTTCACTTCCTCTTGGGGGGAAGAGTAACGCTTTTCCAGTTCCCGTATGGCGATACCGGTATTGCTGATAATGTTTTCTTCGCCGATGACCTTTTCCAGGTCGGCCCGCTCCAGGGCTTCGCGTACCTGCTTCTTCAGACCGGCAAGCACCAGGGTGACACCGGCCGCCTGAAGGTCGCGGGTGAGGGCCCGCAGTTTTTCTTCGCCCGTGGCATCCACGCGATTGATGCTTTGCCCGATGATCATGATGGCCTTGGCCTTGGGAAACTGGCTCAGGGATTTGAGCACGGCTTCTTCGAAGTGGGCGGCATTGATGAATACCAGGGAGGCATCGAACCGCATCACCACGAAATCCTGACTGATGGGTGCCAGGTCATGGCTGGCGGCGCCACCCAGGGAACCATTGGGCTTGCGTCCCAGTACTTCACTGCGGGGTTTCATGGTGCCCATGAGGAACATGAGTACGGTGCAGGCCACGCCCACCAGCACCCCATCGGCCAGCTTGGGGGCCATGATGAGGGTGGTGACGAAGGTCACCAGGCCGACGATGCCATCGGAGCGTCGTACATTCCAGGCATGGATCATGGATTTAATGTCGATAAGGCCGAATACGGCACTCATCACGATGCCTGCCAGCACTGCTTTCGGCAAGTGATACAGGTAATCGGTGAGAAACATCATTACCAGCAATACCCCAAGGGCGCTGATAATGGCATAGAAGCCGGTTTTGGCGCCGACCCGCGCCGCCACTGCCGAGCGTGAAAAGGACCCGCTCACCACGTAGGACTGGAAAAAACTGCCAACAATGTTGGCCAGGCCCTGGCCGATCAATTCCTGGTTGGAATCCACTTTTTCGCGGGTTTTGGCTGCCAGGGCGCGGGATATGGACGTGGCTTCCATAAAGCCGATCATGGCCATGATCAGGGCTACGGCAAACAGGTCGGAAATGATGCGCAGGTCCATCTGGGGAACCTGGAATGCGGGCAAGCCACTGGGTATGGAACCTACCACGGTGCCGCCACCGGATAATTTGAAGTTGTCATCCTGGTAGCCGGCATAGCGCCACACGGTGGAGAAGGGGCCGGGGCTTTCCGCCACCACGTAACGTACCTGGCCATCGTCACCGGTTTCCGGGACCAGGGCAATGGCGTGACAATCCACCTTTTGCCGTTTCAGGCTGTGTTTGAGGCTGACCTCTTCCCCCTTGAGGCGTAGCAGATCCACCTGCAGGTTATAGGCCTGGGGGTCCTTGGCGCTCAAGGCGCGTAATTCAGTGTTGATGGACTTTTGCCCGGCTTTTACCCGGGCCAGTGCCGCTTCGTCACCCATGAGTTTTTCAAACTGTTCACGGATTCCATTATCCGCGATTTGCGCTGGCTTGACGGTTTCGATCTTTTCGTAGTCCATGGCCGCACTGATGAGAATGCCGGCGATGACCACGATCAGCACTCCGGGCAACTTGGGGAAATAGGCGCGCAGCCAGTAGATGGCTGCCAGGGTGCAGAGGCCAAACAGCAGGGTCGGGCCATGCAGCGCGGGTAGCTGTTGCACCACCTGCATCAAATCCACCAGGAAGCTGTCGGAGCGGGGCATGGGTACGCCGAGAAAGCTGTTCAACAGTGACAGGCCGATGATCAGTGCGGCCGCATTGGTGAAGCCGAGAATGACTGGATGTGAGGCGAGATTGATGAGTACGCCCATACGGAACAGGCCGAGCAACAGACGCAATACGCCCACCAACAGGGCCAACAGCATGGAAAGTTGAATGAATTCTTCTGAACCGCGGCTTGCCAGGGGTTCAATGGCCGCCGCTGACATCAGCGACAGCATGGCTACAGGGCCTGTATGCAAAAAGCGTGAAGCGCCCCACATGGACGCCACAATCACGGGTAAGAAAGATGCATACAGGCCATAGACCACTGGCAAACCCGCCAGAGCGGCGTAGGCCATACTCTGCGGTACCAGGATCATTGCAATGGTAATACCGGCGATGAGATCCGCTCGCAGATTTTCTTGGCTGAAGGGAAACCATCGTAAAAAAGGAAATACTCGTTCTAGCACATTTTTACCAATTCATCTGGGTTGAAGTTTTTCGGTTGCGCAGGCTGTCCCGGCTGGTTGGCGCTATCCTCTTTGGTGGCTACCACGACCACGGGTACCGGCAGGGCATTTCTGAATTCATCGCCTTTCTGAATCATATGTCCCAGGTAACCGGAATCCTTGCAGGCCAGGAAAGCGATTTCCGGGTGCCGGCGCAGGTAGCGGCTCAGGCCCACCATGGGTTGTTCGTCGCTCAGGGTCACCAGCTTCATTTTCACCCCGGAATTATTCAGGGCATCCTGGTGGCTCTTCAGCAACAGGCGAGCCGTGTTCTCTGACTCAAAAGTTAGTACCGTCAGTTCGCTTTGCAAACGGTCGCAGGTCTGAATCACATAATCCATGACCACCGGGGGCAGTTCGCTCCCCAGATAGAGGCCCACACGACGGGTAGTGCTGGTCGCGTACTGGGTTTCAAGGCCCGGGTTGGTTTCTTCAGCTTGGTTTGCCTTGGATTGCTGTGCCAGGATCCGGGTTTTTTCCCGCCGGGTCAGGTATTCACCCGCGTGGTCGTGGGCAAGGGCATCCAGCATCTTTTTAACGGCTTCGGTCAGAGCTTTCATGGTGTTTCCTCCATTTGCGTGTATTTACTAAGCTCTGAAGCAAGTACTGTACCACATTTTTCTCGTCGAGAAAACAGTTACTTATAAACATCTCTCCCCTGGGGGTGTTTCACCCTGCAACAGTCACCCAAACATCCGCCTTGTATCCCTGTAACAGTGTTGTAAAATGCAACACCCCTTTCGGCGCTGGAACATACCTTTATAAATCATGACCAGCCTGCGCAATAAAATCATGACTTCCTACGGCCTCTCCAAGGGGGCGCTACTGGTATTTGTGGCGGTGGTGATTGCCGATTTGCACTACCTGCAAACCCATATTGTGGAAGGCGAGGCGGTCAATGACCTGTACGTGGCCAGTGAAAGGATCCGTCGGGATGAGAAAAACCTGTTTCTTTATCACGACCCCCGGGATCTGGAGCAACTCGCCCTGCAGCTGACCATCGCGGATAATGCCCTGCAGGAGGGCGAGCGGGTATTTTCCGCCATTGCCCAGCCGGAGGAAATGCAGAATATTACCGAGGTATTGCGGCAATATCGTGCCCAGATGGACCTTTATCAGTCGTTACCGGAAGACCAGCGTGGTCCCAAGCAGGAGCAGATCCGCGCCACTGGCCACGAACTCACCCAGCTGACCCAGGAAATGAACCAGCGTCAGCGCGCGAATCTTACCAAGACGACCGGGGTCGCGGTTCAGACCCTGCTCGTCGCCTCCATTACTGTGATACTCATCGGTCTGATCAGTGCCATGTATATGGTGCGGCGGGTGGTGCGCCCGCTCGGGCAACTGGAAAATCAGCTGGATCTGCTGGCGGCGGGTAAGGTGCAGAACCTGAAGCTGACATCCAATGACAAGGAAATCCAGTCTTTTGTCTTCCACTTCAATGCAATGCTGGAGCAGTTGCGGGAGCAACAAAACCAGTTACGACGACATGAACGGGCGGCTGCCCTGGGGGTATTGGTGTCGGGCGTAGCCCATGAATTGAATAATCCCCTGTCCAATATCTCCACCTCGGTCCAGTTGTTACTGGAAGATGATGGCACCACACGCGAAGATTTGCGTAAACAATGGCTATCCCATATCGATGGGGAAACGGAGCGCGCCCGACGTATTGTCCGGCGTCTGCTTGATACCGTACGTTCCCCAACCCATCCCATGCAATCCATCAGTGCCGCCTCGGTGGTGCGCTCGGCCGCACTGCTCATTTACCGGCAGTTGCCTGCGGATTTGCACCTGCACATCGAGGATATTTCCGAAGCCAACCTGCAGGTGGACCGTGACCGCATGCAGCAAGTGTTCATCAATCTCATTCGCAATGCCGCCCATGCCGGTGCCTGCAACATCTGGGTTACCGGCAAGGAAACCACCTGGAAAGAATCCAAGCCGGTGAATACCAATCATCTGGCAGGCGACACTACCGGCATCAAGGAATTCACCCATGTGATGCTGATTCGCGTGGAAGATGATGGTCCCGGAATTTCACAGGAACATCTGCCCAAGTTGTTTGATCCCTTCTTTACCACCCAGGCGGGTGGAGAAGGCACCGGCCTGGGGCTTTACCTGGTGGAAGAAATCATCAATGAGCACAGTGGCTGCATTGCGGCGGATAACCGTCCCGAAGGCGGGGCCTGCTTTACTATCTGGCTGCCTCTGGAGAAGGTAACAGAAGAAAGTACAGAGGAAATCACATGAGCGAAGAGCAAGTGCAGATCCTTCTCATTGACGATGAAGCCATCGCGCTTTCCAATATGAGTCATGTGCTGGAGCGGGAAGGCTACCAGGTCACCGCCTGCAAGGATGGCGAAAGCGGTATTGCCGCCATGCAGAAAACCGAATTCGACCTGGTGCTTACCGATTTGCGTATGCCCGGTATCGACGGCATGGATGTGTTGCGTCATATGCGGGAAACCACGCCGGATGTACCCGTAATCATGATCACCGGCCATGCCACCCTGGATTCGGCCGTGGATGCCATGAAGGCGGGTGCCTATCATTACATTGCAAAGCCTTTCCGGTTGGATGAAGCGCGCGAAGTGGTGCGGGCCGCTTTGGATCTGCGGCGCCTGAAACGGGAAAACACCCAGCTCAAAGAACGTATCGACGACCTTTCGAACCGTGCCTCCATCATTACCCAGGACCTGGGTATGCAGCGTCTATTGGAAACCGCTCGACAGATTGCCGGAACCGATACCAGTGTGGTGATCCATGGGGAATCGGGTACCGGCAAGGAATTGTTGGCGCGGCTCATTCATCAGCATAGCCAGCGTGCGGAAGGCCCCTTCATCGCATTCAACTGTGGTGCACTGCACGAAGAAATTGCGGCCAGTGAATTGTTTGGTCATGAAAAGGGAGCCTTCACCGGCGCCAATGCCACGAAAATCGGTTTATTCGAAGCCGCCCAGGGCGGCACCCTGTTCCTTGATGAAGTGGGTGAAATGCCCCTGCTGTTGCAAGTGAAGTTGCTGCGCGTGTTACAGGAGCGCGAACTCATGCGGGTTGGCTCCACCCAGCCGATCCATATCGATGTGCGGGTCATTGCGGCCAGTAACCGCAATCTCAAGGCGGCCGTGGATGAAGGTCGCATGAGGAACGACCTGTATTTCCGCTTGAATGTGGTTACGCTCACATTGCCTGCATTACGTGAGCGGCGTGACGATATTCCCCTGCTGGCGTACTACTTACTGCGCAAGTTCTCCACCATGATGGAGCGTGATGTACAGGAAATCAGTACCGAAGCCATGCAAAGACTGGTTGAATACGATTATCCGGGCAACGTGCGTGAACTTTCCAATTTTATCGAGCGTGGTGTTGCCCTGGCGCAGGACAAGGTGCTGGATATCGAGCACTTGCCACAAAATCTGGGTTCCCTGAGCGTGCGGGTGTTCAAGCCGGAAATGGCGGCCACCCCCACTACACTCAAAGAGCAGGAAGCCGAGCATATTCTCAATGCCCTGAAGATGGCCGATGGAAATCGCACCCAGGCGGCAAAAATTCTTGGTATCGACCGGGTTTCCCTGTGGCGCAAGCTGAAAAGCCTGGGGATCGATACCAAGTAATCCTGTAGCCGAAGTCTTGATTGTCCGTCAGTGCATCACCCCTGCCGGGCATTCAGATAGGCGCGCTCGGAAAGGTTGTGCCAGCGGACAACCTGTTTGCGGAAGGTGCTGAAGGATTCATAAACCCGCTGTGACAATGCATCCTTGCCAGCGATCTCCACCACTACTTCATCGGAGAGTGCTTGCAGACGGGCAAGTACATCATCGGGGAAGCGTTTGAGGTTTACCTGATGTTCGTCCACCAGGGTGCGCAGGGCGGCATTGTTGCTGGCGGTGTACTCGTCCAGCATGTCCTGATTGGCGACCCGGCAGGCATTTTTAACGATACTTTGCAGGTCGTCGGGCAAGGCCTGGTAGGCATCCCGGTTTATAAAGCATTCCAGTGTGGTACCGGGTTCATGCCAGCCGGGATAGTAGTAATACTTGGCTGCCTTATAGAGTCCAAAGGCCAGGTCGTTATAAGGGCCCACCCATTCGGTGGCATCAATGGCACCGGATTGCAGTGAAGTGAACAGTTCTCCACCGGGCAGATTGACCGGTGTGCCGCCGGCGCGGCGCAGTACTTCCCCGCCAAGGCCGGGAATACGCATCTTGAGGCCTTCAAGGTCGGCTACGGAATTGATTTCCTTGTTGAACCAGCCCCCCATCTGTACTCCCGTATTCCCCGCGGCCATGGGAATCAGGCCAAAGGGGGCATAGGTTTCCTCCCACAGGGCCATGCCCCCGCCATGGTGTAACCAACCATTCATTTCCTGGGCCGTGAGGCCAAAGGGCACGGCGGCAAAAAATTGCGCGGCTTCACTTTTGCCTTTCCAGTAATACGCGGCTCCATGTCCCATTTCGGCGGTGCCCTGGGACACGGCATCGAAGATTTCAAAGGGCGGGACCAGTTCCTGGGCGCCATAGACCTTTACCTTGATACGGCCACCGCTCATTTCCGTGATCAATTCAGCGAGGTGATTGGCGCCGGTTCCCAGGCCGGGAAAGTTCTTCGGCCAGGTGGTGACCATTTTCCACTGCAGTGGTTTGAAAGAGGTGCTTGCGGATTTGGCGCTATGCTGGGTGGCTTCTTGCTGGCAGCCGGCCAGAAGGGCGGCACCGGCAGCCATGGCGCCACTGCCGATACGGATAAAGCTTCGACGTTTCATTGACTTGTCCTGTGGTGATTCGCGCTGCTTGCATTGTACGCACCCCTGGGGGCGAGCGTAATGGGGGCGAGGCTTGTGGGCAGGCAGAAGAGGCGGCTGGTGAGGAGGGTGCGTGAGCAGGCATGTAAGATATTTTTTTAAATAAGTTGCAATGTCCATGACTTATGGCATGATACTGCGAAACATTATTCGCAACGCATTGTAACCACTGCTTTGCAAAAGGGATTTTCAAAAATGGGTCGCAACGCCTGAAACCCGATCAATCACAGCGGGAGGGTCCGAGGACCTTATGATTGAAGAGCCCAGTAATCAGGTTGCCCGTTTCACTCTGCTGATACTCATCAGTTTTACTCTAACTCCCCTCGTTGGCCTGGGTGCCGCACAGGTTTTTGGGCTTACCCGGCAGGATGAATTGCTGCAGGTCCTGGCCCATGGAGCCTTGCCGCTTTTACTTGGGACCATGCTTATCTGGACAGCCATTTATTTCCAGCGCCGGCTGCGCCCGGTATTTCTGTGGGCCCATCAGCATCCCGAAGGTGCAGTGGCGCCGGCACATCTGCATCAGCGGCTGACCCGCTTCAGCCGCGATTACTGGAGTCTGTTCTGCCTGTATTCCCTGTCTACGCCGGTTCTTTACTTCTTTGGCTTGCACGGTGATCTATCCCAGATGCAGTCCACGATATTTTTCAATTTCCTGTTATTGCAGCTGTGCGGCGCCGTACTGGTGGGCTTGCCGGTCTATTTGCTGGCCCAGGACCGTATCGGCTATCTGGTGAGCCGCCTGAGCCTGCAGAAGGTGCAGCTCAGCCTGAAGTCCAAGACCCTGTTACTGGGGGGCTTTGTGCCACTGGTTTCCTAGTCCCTGTTGATGCAGTACCACTGGCTGAGCACCGGAAAGATTTCCCGTGAACTGCTGTTTATCTGGGCCACCCTGGGCGTGGTTACGCTGATTACCAGCCTGCTGGCCAGCCGCAGCACCAGTCAGTCTCTGGCGCCGGTGCAGGAAATGCTGGGTCGGCAGGGGGCTTCCACCACTCGGGACCTTGCC
>CBDUNQ010000010.1:0-14079 GCA_965368625.1 uncultured Gammaproteobacteria bacterium | reverse complement strand
CACTGCCATCCAGGGTGAACGTCATGGCAATGGGGTTGCCATTGTTATCCATGAGACTCATGGTGGGGTTGCCATTGGCATCCAGTACAGATGCAGCCGTAATAAAGGCCGTATCCTGACTGGCGACGGGGTTGCTATTATCAGGGGTATTGATAATACCTATATCAAACTGCAGAGTGGGAAATACCTGGGTGCTGATACTGCCAAAGGCGGTCATATCCAGATTGAAGCTCACCTGGGAAACCTTGTCCTGACGAGTCGCGGCATTGTAATAATCAAAGGTGCCGAGCTGGAATAACTGGCCGGCTTCCGTGGTGCCAACGGGTGAACCGGAATCGCTGCCATTGCCATTGAATTCGAAATAATTTACTGTGCCGTTGGAAGCGTTGCCCGCCGTTCCCCAGGTTACTTTCGCGGTTTGTGCTCCACCGGTACCAAGGCTGCCATCGTCATTATTGGTAATGGTAAAGCGGGAAGAACCGGTGGCGGATACAATCGTGCCGTTTGGACCGGCAGTGCCATAATCCAACTGCCCTCTGTCATCCATTACACAGCAAAAGGAACCGGTGGCGCGCCCGGTGAGGGTGCCTACTGTGGCTGCAGAGGCCAGATTGCAGGAAAGGGTAAGCAGTAAAATCGAGCTGCTAACAAGGGAGGCGCTCGGAATCATGGCCATACGGCTCTGCTGAGTCATTCTCAACTCCTTATGAGATTATTGTCATTCTGCTTCTTGTGGCCCAATATAGTGCTCGAACCTACATGGGGTAGCGCAATGTTTGCAAACTGCGGAAATAAAAGCAAGCCCCTTTGAAGCGAGGACTTTTCGGAAGGTGAACCGCTATCACTTTCAATACGTTATACGAAAATGCGTACGCGGCAGCTGTTGAGAGGCTGCGGCATTTCAAGTAGATGAGTGGGTATAACCAGGTGAGTGGGTATAATGTAACCCCGTGCAAGGGGTACAGATACACCGCGAGATGCCTCATGGCTGCATCTTGCCGTGTGGGGCAGGCAAGTACCAGACAAGCACCAGAAATAGTATGACCCAATTTGATCTGCCCCTGAGAGGGGGCGGCATTGCAAGGAGATAAGAATGATGTATAAATGGATTCCGGGATTGCTACTTGGTTTACCTTTAATCGTCCATGCCCAGGGCTATCAGGGAATGAGTGAAGCAGATATGCAGAGCATGATGCAAAACATGGAAAAAATGCAGTCCTGCATGCAAAACATCAATATGGAAGAAATCGAAGCTCTGGAAAAGCGCTCAAAGCAGATGGAGACCGAAGTGAAATCGCTTTGTGCTGCCGGTAAGCGGGACGAAGCGCAAAAAAAAGCCATGGCATTCGGGAAGGAAGTATCGGCATCAACAACGGTCCAGACCATGAAGAAATGCGGTGAAATGATGCAGGGTGCCATGCAGAATATGCCCTTCGCCATGGAAGACACGGATGATGAGAAACGCGGCCATATCTGCGACGATGGGAATCTGGGTGGTTAAGTAAGCGCTTATTCCGCCACAGCCGTGTATGCTGCAGGTTACTGGGTAGTGTGTATCACATCGTACGCCGTGGAAATATGTAGGTATCGTTGTTTTAATTACAAAGGGTTCACTGGACGACTCCCAGTGGTTCCTTAACAAGCTGCTGGTGTGAGGAGAGTACCCAACCCGGCCATGGTGGAGCGGAACGGATTCAGCAGTGTTCCCTGCTCCCCCGCTTATCATTGAATTATTGTATCCATCCTAATCATTTTCGGATTGGAAGATCCGTGGTGACGCATACCCCTGTCTCTGTTGAGGAGAAATCCCATTGGGTCCTTGACCTGGGGTCTGTTTTGGTTTCACGATGCTGAGTAGCGATGGTCTTCGACCGGTGGAAATCCACTCCCATGAACTAGCCTACGATTGCCGGGTATGCCTATATCGATTCACAGATTCATGGTGCATGGTTACGATGTTGATGGCACTGATGCACCCCCTTGGATAGTGGCCATTTGCAGGTAATGGCCAAACCTTCGGATTACAGGGAAATGAATACTGCATGGTATGCGTTGTGCGCCTTTCAATTTATGGGGTCAGCTGACAATGCCTACTCTTTTGGCCGGGTTGAATTGCGTCTGGCGCGGGAGTATCGGCATGATGGCGGCCGTTCGACGCTTGCTTTAGTGCTGCAGCAGCCAGGCAATAGCAATAGTGATTTCATCCAGATGAATAAGCGTGATCGGCGTATGTTTTTGCAGTGGATCGGGCGTTTTTGAGTGGCACTCAGATGATTTGACCCTCAAGCCGGCACGGCGTACATTGTTTTTTCGCGAGATTCGAAATTTCGAATAGCTGCGGGTTGTGGCTGCAGAAACGAAATAAACTAATAACAGATGGTCGCGGTTAGATGGTGGTTCAAGGTCTGCTTCATCTGGCAATTCTGGTTTTTCGATCCTGCAGCGGTTCTTGGTTCATTCTGTAAAGAATAGGAATGCTCTTATGGATTCGCAAACATCATCTGCTGATATTCATGTATTTGATAACGGAATAAAGGTGTTCAGGCATCAACTTTTGCAGGAGCAATTGGATCGTTATGCGGTACATAATTTACATGAGCCGGAAGAAGAGGTTCTCTTTCTGGAAGTGATTAAATCCTTAGCGGGTGGAAAAGGTGTATACCTTAATATCGGTGCTGCGATTGGATATTATGTGATGCTCGCGAAACAAATTGCGCCTGAGATTACAGTCCACGCATTTGAGCCACTGAAGCTTCACCGTGAATATCTACGGGATAATCTCAAATTGAACGGTATTGCACTGAATGAAGTTCATCTTCATAAGCAAGCCGTTTCTTCAAAGAATGGTAAATCCAGCTTTTTCCAGCATGATTTTGGAAGTTGCCTGGTAGAGGAATTGCACCTCAAATTCCGCGACCTTCCCGATGATCGGAAGGTTGTTGTGGAAAGTGTTACGCTGGACGAGTTTATTAATACAATTCATACGGCGGTGGACCTGGTGCAAATGGATGTGCAGGGTTTTGAATATGATGTGCTTGCCGGCGCCATGGAAAGTATGCGAAACCACCGGGTGCAATGCTGGATGGTGGGTACCCATAGCCCGAAAATTCACGAAGCCTGCAAACAGCTTCTCGTGAAGCACCGCTATCGTATTTCACTGGATCAGTATGATACCAAGCATCAACCGGATGGAATCCTGATGGCGGCGGTTTGAGGTAAGCCGGTGGCATGGATTCGTGCATACCGCAGGCAAAATCCTGTTGCTGCCGCAGCGGTTCGCGGGCACGGTTTCTGTGCGGGGTGGTTGGTGCGCAGCATTCCCTGTTTTGCGGCGCTTTCCCTGTAGGAGTCAGCGTAGCTGGCGAACCAGGGTTATGCCGTTTTTTCCCGAGTGCCCTGTGCAGCGGCGGTTCGGATTCCCCCGGACCACCAGATACGGCATGCCCCTTCATCGGATACCATGCAAGGTCCAATGGGATTGCGGGGTGTGCAGGCGCTACCGTAGAGCCGGCATTCATTGGGGTAGCGTTTTCCCATAACAACACGGGCACAGTCGCATCCCGGTGGCATTTCCCCGGCGCGCTTGCGTGCCTGATTACGATACCGGGGGAATATGGTGTGCACATCCCGTTGGGCATGTTTCTCGGATAGTGCAAAGCCGGAGGACGGGATCATGCCAACCCCTCGCCAATTGGCATCGGATATCCGTAATGAATCACCCAGTATTTTTTTTGCTGTAGGGTTACCGCCTGCACGCACTACTTCCGGGTAGCAGTTGTCGAGAAATGCCTCACCCTCCAGGTGCTGGCGCAGTACTGAATACAGGGCGGCCAGCAGGGATTCGGCGGTGAAGCCGGCTACTGCCGCAGGCAGTTGGTGGCGTTCCACGACAAAGGACCATTCCTCCGGCCCCATGATGGTGGCCACATGGCCGGGTGCAATAAGGGCATCGAATCCAGGGGTTTCCGATGCCAGCAACATGGCCACTGCCGGCCAGGTAAGGCGTCCTGACAGTAACAGGTAAAGATTTTCCGGGCAGCCCGCAGCCAGCATGGCCGCTACCGGAGCCGTGGTGGTTTCAAAGCCGGCGGCAAAGAACACCACTTTACGATGGGGGTGTGCCCTGGCGATGGATACTGCCTCCAGCGGGGAAGCAATGGGTCGAATATCCGCCCCGGCCGCCTTGGCGGATTCCAGGGAACGTATCTCATTTTTGGGAACATTGACCGGCACCCGTAGCATATCGCCAAATGCGAGCAGGATGATTTCTTCATGCAATGCCAGTTGTATGGCTTCATACACGTCTTCTTCAGGACATACGCACACGGGACAGCCCGGGCCGGGAATCAGTTCCACCAGGGAAGGCAGCGCAGTGCGTAAACCCGCCATGGTAATGGAGCGCTCATGGCCACCACATACATTCATTACGCGAACGGGCTTATTCAGTGGCAAGCCGTGAATATGCTGTAGCCAATCCTGTGCGCGCAGGCTCATAGCGGGCTGGATCCGGATGGACGGTTTTCCTGACTGCCATGCAAGGCCAAGCCATCTGGCTGTATGGCGGGTTTCAGGGTTTCGCCCCTGGTAATTCGCTGACGGTGTTCATCCAGCTCCGTTTGTATCCAGTTGATCCAGGTATGCAGACCAATGTCCTTGCGTGCGGAAACAGTCAGTACAGGTGCGACGTTGGCCAATGCGCGCAGGTGACGTTCTGCCTCCTTCGGGTCAAAGTCATCCAGGACCGGCAACAGGTCGGACTTGGTAAGCAATAGTAAATCACTGGCCCGGAACATGACGGGGTATTTTGCGGGTTTATCATCACCCTCGGTAACGGAGAGCAGGGTTACATTACGATGGTGTCCGAGATCGAAACTGGCCGGACAGACCAGGTTGCCCACATTCTCGATAAAGAGAATATCCAGTGCCTCAAGATCAAGTTCGTGCAGGGCATCATGGACCATATGGGCATCCAGGTGACAGGCGCTTCCTGTTGCAATTTGCACGGCGGGGATGCCATGGGCGCGTATCCGCATGGCATCGTTTTCGGTTTCCAGGTCCCCTTCAATTACCGCGATGCGTAATGTATCCCGCAAGGAATCAATGGTGGCTTCCAGTAATGCGGTTTTTCCGGAGCCCGGCGATGACATGAGGTTGATGACCAGTATTCCATGGCTATCGAAGTGTTGGCGATTATGTAAGGCCTGAGCGTCATTTTCCGAAAGCAATTTGCGCAATACCGTCACAGCCGGTTGCTTATCCCCGACGGGGGAAAGGGCGCCGCCCGGCTGCAGTAAATGGCGGTTTCCAGGGGTGATATTACAGCCACAGGTAGTACACATGATGCTTCCTCAAATAAATGATCGCCGGCCGTTCCGGCTTAGCGCGTCAATTCCACACTGGCCAGCAGCAATTCGTCACCACTCAACAGGCGCGTGTGATAATCGCCACAGTTTCCGCAGAGTAAACGGTTTGCCGTCACTTCAGATTCTGCACCACATTGCTCGCAGCGTACACGTACCGGCTGTTCTTCCAATATCAATTCGGCTTCCGCTGCCACGGTGCCTGCACTTGCCAGAGGAAAGGCGCGCGCCAGCAATTTGGGTTCCACCCCGGATAGCGGTCCGACACGCACATGCACCCGGGTAATGCAGGCAGCCTGTTGTTGCTCGGCAATTTCCGTCAGTTGACGCATCATGCCCTGGCATAAGGAAAGTTCATGCATGGGAAGTACCAGGGCTGGCCAACATCTGATCATAGAGCTCCCAGGCAGAACGGGCTTCCTGTGGGGTCATCTTTTGAATGGCGTATCCCACATGAACCATAACAAAATCTCCACACTGCAGTGGTTCACCCTGTAGCAGAAAGAGGCTGACATCGCGCAGCACGCCCTTGGCTTCGCAGTGTGCGGTAAAGCCATCGATACGGTTGATTTGCATGGGAATTCCAAGGCACATGAGGGCTCCTGTGTGATACCTCATCAGGTGAGGCAGTGATAGGAATGACCGGGTTGCCAGTGCTGGCCGGTACACTACCTGTACCCCTGCCTCGGGTTACGGAAGCGATGCCCAAGGCAAATGCGCCAAGGCCCGGGCTCGGGTAGAGCATGCAATGATTACCGCAATAATAAATTGATCTAGATCATGCTCCTGTTTGGCACTGGCATGCAATCGCTGCATCCGTCGAAAAAAACAATTTATTACAGAAGGATAGATGGTTGAGCGCGGTTTGTGCGGCAGGATCAGGCTTGCAAGTGGGTTATGGGCAGTAAGCGATTGTTTTAATTTGCAAATAGTTAACTCACTTGATTCGGGAAAAGTACCCGGTACGGTTTTTTCCTGTACCATAATCGGGAAACAGGGGAGGAGGAAGAATGGAGCTCGTACAGCAGCGGTTGGTTTCAGTATTTCTTTGGGGCGCTTTGCTGTTTTCGGCATCGGCAGCCTTGTCCGCCATTCAATTTGACGACGTCAGCACCTCTTCCGGCGTAGCGGCCACCCGTGCGGAAACCTGGGGTGCTTCCTGGGGCGATTACACTGGCGACGGCTACCCCGACCTCTTCGTAAGCAATCATCGAACCCGCTCCATGCTTTATCAAAACAATGTGGATGGTACCTTCACCGATGTCTCTCTGGGTGTGGATCTACAGGGGCACTGGTCACTAGGCTATGCCGGTCGGGACACCCATGGTGTGGGGTGGGCTGATTACGATAATGATGGTGATCAGGATTTTTACATGACCGGCAATGATGGCTGGTTTTACGAGAATACCGGTGGTCAGTTCGAATATCGTCCCGATAAACTGGCGGCAACCACCTATACCTTTTCAGGGAATTCCGTAGTCTGGTTTGATCATAACAATGATGGATTGCTTGACTTGAAACCGGCCGGCTGGGGTAACCGCGGCAATGACGCCAAGGTGCTTTGGGAGCAGACTGCGGATCACGGGTTCATCAAGAATATCAGTTCTGGTATCGATTGCGGTTCGGAAGGCGGGAATACCAGTAATCTGCAAATGGGGCAGATTGGTGATCTTGATAATTCCCCGGGGATGGAATTTGTATGTGCCACCAAAACCGGTATCTATGCACCGGAAGGCAAGGCGTATTCTTTTGGTACGGGGCTTTCCCATGTAGTGGCCGGGCCTGCAGAAACGGATTCGGTGCGCGATGCGGCCATTGGCGATTTTAACGGGGATCTGCAAACGGATGTGCTCATGCTGCGTGGCGGGATTCGGCCTACCGATGCCATACAGGTCAACCCCAACCGGATTGAGTCACTGGTGGTCGCCACCAGTAATAATGAGAAAACCCTGTATTTTCAGGCAGACGGGGTGGTCCATTTCAATATCGACTGGAATGAAGGCGATGTCGGCAAGACCGGTATTCCGCAGAACAAGATGTTCATCGGTGCCACGGCCTATAATCCACCGGATCGTGTATTTCAGCTGGATTCAGCGGATCCGGCCAATTGGGGAATCCGTGAGCGCAACCCGGAAATGGACCGCATTATTTCCATTGGCTATGACCCGGCAATCAATGTATGGCAACTGGTGCTTACCGCAGGATATTTATACCACCTGGCCTATGTGACGCTGGAATCCACGCAAGGGGTGACACTACTGGGAATTCTCGGCTTGACGGAAGCGGATCAGGCTACCGCCCCGGTGCTGTGGCTGAATCAGGGGCAGGGGTTTGCGGATGCCAGTACTGGAAGTGGACTGCAGGCTGAGCGTTGTATCAGTGTGGCAGCGGGGGATCTCGATAATGACATGGATCTGGATCTGTACCTTGCCTGTCGTGGTGGGGCGCAAAATATCGCCAATGTCATTTATGAGAACCTCGGTGATGGTCGTTTTCAAAAGTTGACGGATATCGGCGATGGCGCCGGTGTGATCGGCGCGGCGGTCGGTGATGGTGCGGGCACCAGCGAAACTGTAGTACTGGCGGATTACAATGCCGATGGTTTCCTGGATGCCTTTGTTACCAATGGCCTGAATTTACGACCCAGTGCCGTGGGTGGCCCGCATCAACTGTTCCGCAATCGGGGTAACCAGAATCACTGGCTGGAACTGGATCTACAGGGTGTGCAATCCAACCGGGATGGCATCGGCGCCAAGGTGTATAGCATTGCAGGTGGGGTGATACAGCTGCGGGAACAGAATGGTGGCTATCATCGCTGGTCTCAGGATCATCAGCGGATTCACTTCGGTCTGGGTGAACATACCCAGGCACATCTCCTGGTGCAATGGCCCAGCGGACATCAGGATGTGATTCGCGATGTGGCAGCGGATCAGGTGTATGTGTTGACGGAAGGTGGCACCCTGGAAAGCAAGCGCTTTACGCAACCCAAACCCTATGCCTGTAGCCAACCGGACTATACCTCCCGTGTGGATCAAGGCTTGTTTGTCTGGAAAAACTGTACCAATGGCAGCTGGCATGTACGGGCAGCCGGTGGTGGCCGTGATACCCGCTATACGGGTAGCCTGATATTGGCTTCCGGGGAAATTACCGAAGTGCAGCCAGTGAATCTGGAAGTGGATGATTTGCTGGACGCCAGCCAGCCTGGCCGACTGGACTTTCAGTTACACAGTGGCGAACTGGGTCAGGATGGCTTCAGCTTCGTCATTCCTGCCGATGTGGAAGCCTGCCTGGATTTTCGCGCCACGCCGCGTGCGCCCTTGCTGGTGGGGGTTGATCGCCGAACTGTGCCCCTGGCTGTGAACCTGAATACCATGGAAAGCTGTGTCGGCCTTGGTAATCCTTTTCCTCCCATACTGGAGCCGGTGCCCGCCCAGGTCAGTGAAGTGGGGGAGACAATTCATCTTGCCCTGGTGGCCAACGATGCCGATGGTGACAGCCTCTGGTATTCCGCCGTTCCGTTACCACCCGGTCTAAGCCTCAACCATGAAACCGGAGTGATCAGCGGTGTTCTGGAACAGGAGGGGCAGTTTATCGTACACCTTATCGTGGACGATGGCCGTGGTGCCATGGTGGAAGCATCCTTTCCCTGGTGGGTAAAACCGGTAACCGTACCCAGTCGCGCATATGCCTGCGGGGAACCGGCATTTGATCATCGTGCAGAGCGGGGTGTATTTCTCTGGAAGCAATGTGATGGCAGTGGCCTTTGGCGCTTGCGGCTCAGTGGTGGTGGGATTTCCCAGTTGAGCCGATTCTCCGGCAGTATTACCACGGTGGCAGGTTTATCCATGCTGCTTGCTTACAGTCTGGAAGCCAATGATGAATTGGATACGGCAACACCCGGCCTGGTGAGCTTCACATTGAATGTTTATAACAATGGTGTCGATGGCATTGACTTCCTCGTAGCAGAGGATGCCTGTTTCACCCCGGGTAATCTAGAGCTTCCCGTGTACCTGGGCGAAAACAAATTAATCCTGTCTGACCCTGATCTTGACTTGCAGACCCTTTCCACCTGTGCGCCCAGTGCCATTACTGACCGTGATACTGATGGTCTGGATGATGCCCGGGAAGCGTTACTTGGAACGGATCCCTTGAACCCTGATACGGACGGTGATCGTTTGCGTGATGGTGAGGAAGTCCTGCAATATGGTACCGACCCACTGCGTAGCAATACGGACCGGGATGGTCTCAGTGACTGGGCTGAAATTGCCATTCATGGCACCGACCCGCTGCTTGCGGATACCGATGGTGACGGGCTATCAGATGGCGAAGAAAAGAAAAATCTGGGTACCGATCCCCTGTTGGCCGATACGGATGGTGGTGGTTCAGCGGATGGCCGGGAGTTATCCCTGGGAACGGATCCGCTGAATCCACTGGATGATCAATAAGAATGCGTGGGTGCATCCGTATTCATGGTAAAGCAATGATTTCTCGCCAGTGGTCTGAGTGTGCCCGGGTGTGCGAGGGTGATTATGGTGTATCTGTTTTGTAGATGCGCTGGAACCCCGCCTCACTGAACCCATTCATTCTTTTATTGCCGACCAGGATAATGGGCACCCCTTTTCCTCCCAGCTTGTCGTAGGCGCGTTTGGCTTGCTGGTTCTTTTCAATATCCAGCTCGGTAAAGGCGATGCCCTGCGCTGAAAAATACTTCCGTGCCTTCCTGCAGTAGCCGCACCAACTGGTGGAGTACATGACTACCTTGTCAGTAGCCTTATTGTTTGTCAGGCTTTCGTAGCTGATCGCCTGGTAACTGTTGATCCTGAGTTCAACGGTTTCCGCCGATCGGGCTTTATCGGGAGAATCACTGAAATGCAGTACGCCCGATGCGTCACGCCATTTATAAATTTCCGCCGATGCGGGGCTTGCCAGAAGACTCAATAGCAGAAATGCGTATTTCATGTTGTGTGCCTAGGTAATTATTTTCAGATGCTGGATAAGTTGCTGAATATCCTTCATGGCGGCAATGTCATCCCGGCTGAAGCGTTCGGTTAATTTGCCATTGTCTTCTTCAAGAATGCTGGGATAGGGGAAGCGCTGGTCGAATTCCTTTTCAAATTCATCCTTATGTAGAAAGCGGATATGGTGACGGGTATGTTCGCGAAAATCCCGCCACGCCTTTTTTTCGCTGAAGGCGCCATGGGTGAGGGAACACAGGTCACAGGAATAGCTCTCGGGCCGTATGATCTTATGCGCCATGTCAAACAGTGCATTGAGGTGCCCACTGTCAGCATTGTAGATGAATAGCAGATTCATCCGTCGCTACAGGCAGTGGGGAAAGTTGAATCCGGCAGGGCTGATATCATTTGCCGGCTAAAGAGTGTGCTTACGTCTGCGCAGGGTATTTCTCCAGCGTGGACTGGGTTCGGCCTGCTTCCAGCGCACATTGCGACCCACTTCGTTTTCATACCAGCCATGGTCACGCTCCAGTGGTTCCACTTCATAACCCCACCAGCACCCGTCGGCATCCTGGGCAAGCCAATCAACCCAGTCTGGCAAGCCCTGCTCATCATGATCCTTTGCGGTATCCATCAATGCATGGCCTGTGATCCGCCTTCCAACGACATTGCTGTGGAAGGCGGGATCTAGCAAGCCACCGGTCCACCCTGCCTATTTGATTTGCACATTGGCGCTGCTGCGCATCTGCTGGAGGTAATCCTGCAGCTTCTGGTTTTGCACCATCATCTCCAGTTGGTCCTTCACATCATCATAAGCGGGTGGAGTTGCATCGCGGCTGTCTTCCAGGCTGATCACATGCCAGCCGAACTGGGTTTTGACCGGCTCCTTGGCATACTGGCCGTTTTCCAGTTTGGCCACGGCTTCGGAAAAGGGCGCTACCATCTGAGAAGGGGAGAACCAGCCCAGATCGCCGCCATTGGGACCGGTGGGGCCGGTGGAGTGTTCCTTGGCCAGTTCAGCGAAATCGCCGCCCTTGTCCAGTTCGCCGATAATATTTTTCGCTTCCTCTTCCGTTTTCAACAGAATATGGCGTGCCTTGTATTCCTTGCCGGCTGCGCCGAAACGCTCGTCATAAATCGCCTTGGTATCGGCTTCACTGGCAGGGTTGTTGGCAACGAATTCCTGTACTGCAACGCCGGCCAGAAAAGCGCGGCGCTGATGCTCCAGTTGCATGGCAATATCCGGGCGCTTGTCGATACCCTGATCCACAGCCGCTTGTTGCATCAATTCCAGGCTGACAATCTCTTCCAGAATTTTGGATTGATCTTCTTCCTGGGAATTACCGGGACGCCGCAGGTTGCGCTGCTGCATATGAAAGTCCAGGGTCTGCTGGCTGATGGGTTTGCCATTGACCGTGGCCAATACCGGAGAGTTGTCGTTGCTATTGCCCTTGTCTGTGGTGGCAGAAGCCGTGTCCGGCTTGGCTGTGGTCTGTACCACACTGGTGCTGCTTTCATTGTTACAGGCGGCCAGTGTCAGGCTTATGCAGGCGACGAGCAAGAGTTTGGTTTTTTTCATAAGTTTGATTTCCATAGTAACGAGAATTAAGGGAGTACTTTTTTAAAGGGTTTTACCATCACGGATTCATAGACGCCAGCGGCACAGTAAGGATCGGCGTCGGCCCATTCCTGGGCTTCCTGCAGAGAAGCGAACTCCGCCACAATCAGGCTTCCGGTAAATCCAGCTTCACCGGGGTCATTGCTGTCGATGGATGGGTGTGGGCCTGCGAGCAGCAGTTTTCCCTGATCGCGCAATTGCTCCAGGCGGGCAAGATGGTCAGGCCGGGTGGCCAGGCGCCTTTGCAGGCTATCCTTGACGTCCTGACTGATAATGGCATACAGCACTACTCTTCTCCTTTGAGTTTTTCGGGATCAATGTGGCGACTGAGGTAGAATGATTGGAGTACCACGAACACCAGCGTCAGCCCCAGTAAGCCGAACAGTTTGAAATTCACCCAGGTTTCCTCCGCATAGGAGAAAGCCACGTACAGGTTGAGGGCACCCATGATGAAAAAGAACAGGCTCCAGGCCCAGTTCAGGCGCTGCCAGACGGTGTCAGGTAACGCTATGGCGTGGCCCATCATGTGTTTAATCAGTGGTTTTTGGCCGATAAAGGCACTACCCACAAAGGCAATGGCAAACAGCCAGTTCACCAGGGTGGGCTTCCATTTGATGAATACCGGGTCGTGCAGTGCCAGCGTAAGGCCGCCAAAAATAACCAGCAAACCGAGGGTGATCAGGTGCGTGTTTTCAAAACGCCGATGCCTTAGCCAGTACATCCCGGTTTGCACAAAGGCGGCGGCGATGGCAACCGCCGTAGCCACATAAATGTCAAATAGATGGTAGGCAATGAAAAACAGAACGATTGGGAAGAAGTCGTACAGTAATTTCATAAGGGCGTTGCAATCCAGTGATTGGAGCGGGCACCTCAGTGAAGCTGATGCTTGCGATTCCATTCTTTGTAGTAGCCTTCCAGTACATGGCGAACATGCGCGGGATAATTGAGTGCTTCCATCTGTTCCATACCTTCCGCGAAGAATCCGGCGGCTTCTTCGGGCAAGCGCCGCGTCAGGCTGTCAAAGGCTTGCTTCATGGCTTCCGGGTCATGGCTGCGGGTGGCCACGATGGCACGGTTCAAATTCAATACCCGCCACGGGCGGCCGGGATTGGCCTTTTCCAGATCCTGTTGAATTACGGGAGATACGGCCTCCATGATTTCACTGATCAGTGCATACAGCTGTCCCAGTTGCTCCGGCTTCAGGGTACGGTTGGCAAATAGCGCTAATGCATCTACGACGGGCTCCAGGGTCATAAGTTCCCCGCCCTGACGTGCGACCCAGACGGCAAAGGAGAGCTGTACCTCCGCCATGCGGGGTTGCTGGTCATCCAGGTGATAATGCTGCAGCCAGTGCTCCAGCTTCAGCAGCAGGCCAATGATGTATTCCCCCAGTTCGGTGATGTCATCCTTGGCACTGCCTGCATGCACCCCCATTCGACTATCGGACTCCAGGCGCAGCATGATATCCAATAGTTGATCAATGGCGGTAGCCAGGGTTTCCGGGGTATTATCCGCGCTCAGCTGGTCACCTGCCACGGCATGGGCCTGTAGCACCCGGTCCAGCAACTCGTGTAATCGGGAACGAAAGTAGACTTCATCCGGCTGTTTCTGCAGTTCCATCGATTATCACCCGGGCCCAAAGGGCCACCCACAGAGAAAAGCCCAATGGTACCGCATTTGGGGGTGGTTAAAAAAACCCCACAGACTTTTTTTTCTCATCCGCCAGGGAGGGTCTTCCGATCACGGGTAGGGTACAATGGGAGAATGAGTTTACATTATGATTTACATACCCATTCCCTGGCTTCCGATGGTAGCCTGAGCCCCACCTCACTGGTGGAGCGCGCCGCCGCGGCCGGGGTGGAGGTGCTGGCCCTGACCGATCACGATACCCTGGATGGCCTGGAAGAAGGCCGGCAAGCGGCACAATCGGTGGGGATGGCCTTTGTACCGGGAGTGGAAATTTCCGTCACCTGGGATAAACGCACCATCCATATCCTGGGGCTGCAAGTGGATCCCCACTGCCCGGAATTGATCTCCGGCCTGTTATCCATGCGTGAATTCCGCAATTGGCGTGCACAGGAAATAGGGCGTCGTCTGGCCAAAGCCGGTATCGCCGGCGCCTATGAAGCGGCCAGCCAACGGGCCC